>NZ_CP045385.1:600000-811101 GCF_009363615.1 Ruegeria sp. THAF33
CGATCAGCTGGAGCGTGATGCGTCTGTTGGGCGGGTTTTGTTACCCGGGGCTTTACGTCATCACCGAAAGCTGGCTGAACGCGAAATCCGAGAACAACATGCGCGCTCAGGTTCTGTCGCTATACTTCATTATACAGCTTGCCGGCCCGGCGCTTGGCACCGCCATAGTAGGCTTTCCCGACCCTACCGGGAACCTGCTGTTCGGGCTTGTTTCCATCCTGATTTCGCTTTCGATCGTGCCGCTTCTTCTGTCGGGCAACAAGGCGCCGGAATATGCCGCGCCGGAACGCATGTCGGTTCCGGTGCTGTACAAGGTTTCGCCCATCGCAGTCATCGGAATCGTTCTGGTCAGCATCGGTGTCGCGGCGTCCTATATCTCGTTGCCGCTTTATGCGTTGCAAAACGGCTTTACGACGGCGCAGGCGTCAGGGGCGCTGGTGGCGGCGCTGATCGCCGGTGCGGTGGTGCAATACCCCGTCGGCTGGCTGTCTGATCACACAGACAGACGCTATGTGGTCATCGGGCTGGGTGTCGTTACGACCCTGTCCAGTCTTTGGATGGCCATCGATACGTCGCCGTCTCATATCGTCTATGGTTTTGTCCTGATCGCAATCGGGCTGTATCCCGCGTATTCGATTCTGACGGCGCATGCCAATGATCAGCTCAACCTGTCTCAGATCGTTCCCGCCAGTGGCACGATGGTGCTGCTGCTGAATGTCGGCCTGCTGGTGGGAACCATGCTGGGGCCGAACTCTATCTCATTGTTCGGCGGGCGCGGTCTTCAGTTTCTTCTGGCGGCTATCGGTATTGCGGTCGCCCTTTTCGCATTGATCCGGCGCGTTCAGGTGGCCGCGCCCACCGACACCGGCGATGTGCAGGTCGTGGGGATTATCGGCACCGGGCAACCCGGGGTCTTGCAGGCCGAAACCTGGGTTCAAGAGGAAGAATCCCGGACAGACCCGGACTCATCCCAAGGGTTCAAAGCATAGGCTGTTTCATTCGCGCCCGGCGCGACGGACGTCGTGCCGATGCGGCGGTAAAACCGAGATCGAAGCCGCCTTTGAAGCACCGGACCATTCTGCACCGCAGGACCCCGTCAGAAATCCGTCGCTCAACCGAATACCAGGATCAGCGCCACGCAGGGCGCGCTCCACTTCTCCTTGGGGAAGATCACCGTCGATACGTTTTCGATACAGTGTGCACAGCTGACGAAAACCGCCAGATTGCGGCGACAGACGCAACGCCGAGATGCCAGCCTGTTTCAGCAGGTCGATCTGATGGTCCGCACAGGCATGGCTGTCTGACAGGGTCTGCACACCGTTCATGGCCATAAAAGGCTTGCCGTCGCCGGTCAGAACGTCCAACCCGTCCGGATCGTCTTCGCAGGCAAACTGGCAATTGTCCTTGCTGCGCCCATGCAATCGCGCATGGTAACAGCGCCCGGAAATGGCCAGCGGCAACCTGCCATGCCCCCATATTTCTATCGCGACGCCCAAGTCCGAGGCAGCTTGCGCCAGCGTTTTGACCGAAGCGATGGGCAATTCCGGCGGAAGACAAACCCGGCGCGCACCCCGAGCGGCCAACCATCTCAAAGTGCCTTCGTTGTAGACATTTACCAACGGGCCAACGGCAAACGTGCAGGTGCCGGGCAAATGTGCCAGCGCGGTCAGATCGTTGATCTCGACCATGACGCCCATTTCTGCAAGCTCAGCGGTGAGTTTGCGCTCGCGTTTCAGGGTCACAAGGGCCAGGCTTGTCAGCGCAACCTCTTTGCCCGCCTCCACCAGCCGGGAAATCGCCGTGGGGATACGATCCTGATAAAACGGCAAGCGCTTGGAACAGACCAGTTCCCCAAGCACGACGCGGTCGACGGGCGATCGGGCCAAATCATCGTAGAATGCAGCCCAGGTTTCGGCGGGCCAGAAGAACTGGTTCGGACCTACTGTCAGTTCCATCGGATCACCTCCACGTCTTTTTGTAAGCGCCGGTCGTCATGGCCTGCCCTTCGGACAATCGCGCAAGCATACCTTCGGGCATCGGCTGGCCTGACTCCAGCGCATCGACAGCGGCGCGAAAATTTCGAACGACCTGTGCGACATAGGATTTGGACCGCTGGCGCCCTTCGATCTTCAAGGCCGTCACACCTGCCTTTTGCAGTTGCGGGATCAGCCGTTCTGCGTTCAGACTGACGGGATCCTCGAACAGGTGCCCGGTTTTTTCACCTGCGGAAAAACACCCTTTGCACAAAGTCGGATACGGTGCGGGTTCATCCCGCTCGACCCGGTGGATCAGGTACCCGCCAAGGCGCGCGTTCAACGCGCCCTGTTCTTCTTGATACTGCACATGGCTGGCAGGAGAGCAGACACCGTTCATGTTTGGAGACAACCCGGTGGCATAAGACGACAGCGAGCATCGCCCCTCGGCCATGACGCAAAGACCGCCGAACACGAAGACTTCGGTTTCGACATCGGTTTCAGAGTTGATCGCGGCAATTTCCGGCACGGACAAAACCCGCGGCAAGACCACCCGCTTCACACCGAAAGTTTCGGCATAGAAATTGATCACGTCAGCATTGGCCGCCGCGGCCTGCACGGACAGATGTCGGCGCAGCCCGGGATGATGTCGCGCGGCGTAGTCCAGCAAACCCAGATCGGCGAGAATGACAGCATCTGCACCGCAGGTTTCGGCATCCGCCACCGCTTGTTTCCAGATCCCTTCGTTGCCTGCCTGCGGGAAGGTATTGATTGCAATCAACACCTTCGATCCGTGACCATGGGCAAAGGAAATTCCGGCCCGCATTTCAGCGCGGTCAAAGTTGAGCCCCGGAAAGTTCCGCGCATTGGTTTCGTCATTGAAGCCACAATAGACCGTGTGAGCCCCGGCCTTGACGGCTGCACGCAGGGCCGCGGGCGTTCCCGCCGGGCAAACGATTTCCATTACCATAGGATCGCGTCCTCGGGTCGGGTCAGGCACAGACCGGTCCGACGCTCTGCAAAGGCGATGATCTGCTTCAGCGGGCGTGCAAGCGGGCCGGAAAGGGCTGCGGCCTCGTGCGCGAGGTCCAGCTCTGCGTCGTCAATTGCGTTGCGCAGCGCCAGTGCTGCGGCTGTGTCGCCCTCGATCACCAGATCGCGCGAAAAGAACAGGGCGTCACCGTCAAACGCACCATGCACCAGCCCCAACAGCGCGGCCAGTGGGCCGGAAATTCGCGCGGCCCCTTCCACGCGCCCTCGGCTCAGTCTTATTCTCGGTGCGCCGTCATTCGGTTCAAGCAGAAGGACAACGGGCAGATCCGTGGGATCAAGCACAAAGGCTGCCCGGCTGTATTCACCGAGCCGGTTGAGCAAGTCGGGGTGTTTCTTGGTTATTTTGCGGGAAAACGCCGTCAGTGACAGCGACAAAGGTGCAAGCGGAACAAACCGCAGGGCCGCGGCCAAAGCGGTAGGGCATCGCGGTATCGGGTTTCGGGGATCGGACAAACAGACCTCCTGCTGTCTCAACAAAGTGAACCGGTGCGGCCTTCCTAAAGCCGCCCCGGCGCCCGGGACTTGACGGTTGTCAATTCGACCGGTCTCTTTCGCTGCTAGAGGGTGGGCACCACCGCCGGAGCAAACCCATTCGCACTCTGCCGCCATATCCCAGCCTTCGACATTTTCTGAAATGGTGTGAAGAAACAGGGCAGTTCAGGCGCATCGCCGAACCGGTTTCCGTGCGCCATCAAATGACCGCTGTCCACCGCGCCGTGTTGGAGGCCAATGGGCCCGTGTTGCAATTCGACACACCGACGGGCGCGCCCTCGGGGCAGTGCGACATACCGGTTGTGGTCAACCTGTTTGGCACGTCGGAACGCGTCGCCGCCGGACTGGGCGTTTCTTCCGAAGGGCTGGATGATCTGGGCGCGCTTCTGGCCGCGCTTCGGGCCCCGACGCCGCCGGGCGGGTTGCGGGATGCACTGTCCCGGTGGCCGATGCTGAAGGCCGCATTGTCCACACGACCGAAGCAGGTCAAAACCGCCGCTGTTCAGCAGGTTTGCAACTGCGAAGCCGATGTTGATCTTTCAGCGCTGCCGATCCAGACACACTGGCCCCGGGACGCGGGGCCTCTGATCACCTGGCCTGTGGTCATCACCCGGCCCCGTAGCAGCGAACCCGACGCGGCACAGACCTACAACGCCGGCGTCTATCGCGTTCAGGTGCTGGACCGGAACCGTCTGATCATGCGCTGGTTGCCACATCGCGGCGGGGCCGCTCATCATCGCAGTTGGGCGCAGCACGGCGAAAAGACGCCGGTCGCAATCGTTCTGGGCGCAAACCCCGCGACCTTGTTGTCGGCGGCTCTGCCACTGCCCGAAATGGTGTCTGAACTGACATTTGCCGGGGCCCTGAACCAGAACCGGCCACGATTGGTTCCGGCCAAATCCGTCCCTCTGCTCGTACCGGCAGATGCCGAGATTGTCCTGGAAGGCTGGGTGTCGCCAAGCGAGACAGCACCCGAAGGCCCGTTCGGGGATCACACCGGGTACTACAACCCCGCCGAACCGTTTCCGGTGATGCATGTCACGGCCGTGACCCATCGCGAGGCGCCGCTGTATCTGTCGACCTATACCGGTCGCCCGCCTGACGAACCTGCGATCATTGGCGAAGTGTTCAATCGCCTTGCCTTGCCGACCATTCGCGCTCAGATCCCCGAAATACACGACCTTTGGCTGCCGCCTGCCGCCTGTTCCTATCGCATCGCCATCGTCGCCATCGACAAGCGGTATCCGGGTCAGGCCCGACGTGTGATGATGGCGCTTTGGGGGATGCTGCCGCAATTCAGCTATACGAAGATGATCGTTGCGGTAGATGCCGATATCGACCCCCGAAACTGGGACGATATCGCCTGGGCGATTGCCACGCGAATGGACCCGGGCCGTGATGTGATGATCCTGGACAGGACACCCATGGATTATCTGGATTTCGCCTCACCCGAACCCGGTCTGGCCGGAAAGCTGGGCATCGACGCCACGACGAAAACAGGCAGTGAAACACGGCGAGAATGGGGGACGGTCATGCGCACCGCGAATGTCGATCAAACATTCGCGGAAGACCTGATAAACAGATTGATGCCAGAGCTGAGAACATGACGAAAAC
Source organism: Ruegeria sp. THAF33 (assembly GCF_009363615.1). Lineage (NCBI taxonomy): Bacteria > Pseudomonadati > Pseudomonadota > Alphaproteobacteria > Rhodobacterales > Roseobacteraceae > Ruegeria > Ruegeria sp. THAF33. The sequence continues at coordinate 605,133 of NZ_CP045385.1, forward strand.
CCGTGTAGTCTTAGGCGTGTCAGGCGCTTCTGGTGCGGTTTTGAGCCTTGCGGTGGCACGACATCTGACATCAGCGGATATCGAAATCGACCTGGTCGTCAGCCCCGCCGCCCGTCTGACGCTTGCGCAGGAATGCGGCCCGGATGCCCTGAAGGAACTGCGGCAGTCGGCAAGCCGTCATCACGCGCCCGCCGATATCGGGGCCAGTATAGCATCCGGTTCGGTACCGGTATCCGGGATGATCGTCGCGCCCTGTTCCATGCGCTCACTGGGTGCGATTGCGCATGGCCTGGACGACAACCTGCTGACACGCGCGGCGGGCGTGCAGCTCAAGGAACGACGCCCACTGGTACTGCTGACACGAGAAGCGCCGCTGACACTTGCTCATTTGCGCAATATGACGGCCGCAGCAGAAATGGGAGCCATCATCCTGCCCCCTGTGCCAGCCTTCTATTTGAACCCCCTCAACATAACCGAAATCGCGGATCAGATCGCAGCGCGCGCGGTTGATTGTCTGAAGGTTTGCGAACCGGCCGCGAAACAGTGGCATCCCGAAACCAAGGCGAACCCTGTCGAACGATTCGAAAGCAAATTGCACATCCCATAGCCACAGATCGCGGATGAGATCTGTGGCCACGGGATGAGCTTGATCGGGCGGGCCGGTTGTTTCAGCCGCGCAGCCTGCCTCCCAGAGGATCGAACGGCGCCTCTGCCAGCACCCGAGCCTTATGCGGTTTGCCAATCACCTGGATCACCACTTCATCCCCCGGCTGCGCCACCTCGGGGTTGCGGAAACCCAATGCCAGAGATTTCCCGACTGAATACCCGTACGCCCCCGATGTGACACGGCCGACAGGCACACCATCAGGTGTAAAGATCGGCTCACTGCCGGTGGCGTCGGCATCCTCGGTCACGTCCAGTTCAAAGATGGACAGGACCTCGCGCGGAGCTTTGTCCTTGATGGACAGATAGGCGTCTTTGTGCAGGAAATCCTTGTCCAGCTTGATCAGACCCGTCAGCCCGACCTCTTGCGGCCAGTATTCCTGGGAATATTCCCGCCCCCAGGATCCATAACCCTTTTCGATGCGCAGCGACCCAAGCGCTCGCCCGCCCACGGGGCCGCCACCGCAGTCTTTGGCGGCTTCAAGCAACGCAGAGTAAAGCGCGACCTGATCGGTTTCGGCGCAGTGCAGTTCCCAACCCAGATCGCCGGTAAAGCTGACCCGGATGGCCACGCAATCAACACCTGCAACGGTGATCTTCCGGGACCGCATGAAGCGGAATCCTTCGTTGGAAAGGTCAGCATTGGTCAGGCGCGCCAGAGCCTCGCGAGATTTCGGGCCGGCGAAGTTGAACCCCGCAACGCGGTCCGTTGCGACTTCAAAAGCTGTGCCCTCGGGCAATTCCACCATTTGAAAGAAGCGCTGATGATAGCGTTCGGCCATGCCGGAGCCGATCATCATGTATTCGTCTTCGGCCAGCTTGGTGATGGTAAAGTCACCCGCCACGCCGCCGCGCACCGAGATCAGCGGCGTCAGGCAGCTGCGCCCAATTTCGGTCGGCACGCGATTGGCCACCAGTCGGTCCAACCAGTCATAGGCACCAGGCCCCTTGATCACGTAATTGGCGAAGTTCGAGATATCGATCACGCCCACGCTGTCGCGCAGCATCTGAACCTCGCGCCCGACCGGATCAAACCAGTTCTGGCGGGTGAAGCCAGTGGTCTCTTCGGTGCCGGGTTCATCGGCAAACCAAAGCGGGTGTTCCCAACCACAGTTGAGACCAAAGACACAGCCCATCTGTTTCTGCATCTCGAAGGCAGGGCGCACACGGGCCGGGCGGCCTGCACTGCGTTCTTCATTCGGGAAGTGGATTTTGAACCGATGCGTATATGCGTCTTCGACCCGGGCCTTGGTGAACTTTTTGTCGGCCCAGTCGCCAAAGCGGGCGAGATCCCAGGCGAACATGTCATATTGCGGCTCACCCTCGATCATCCATTGCGCCGCCAGCAGCCCCAGCCCGCCGGATTGCGAGAAACCGGGGATCAGGCCGCCGCAGAGGAAATAGTTCTTCAGCTCGGGCACCGGCCCCCACAGCATGTTGGCATCGGGCGACCAGATCATCGGGCCGTTGATCACCCGTTTTACTCCGGCTGTGGCGGCAACCGGCACACGTTCGGTGGCGCGGATCACGTTTTCCATGATCCGGTCCAGATCGTCGGGGAACAGATCATGCGCGAAGTCGAGCGGCGTGCCGTCTTCGGCCCAGAACTTCATGTCTTTCTCGTAGGCCCCGATCAGCAGGCCGTTGCCCTCTTGTCGGAAGTAATATTCGCCGTCCCGGTCGGCGATTGACGGCAGACGGCGGCCCAGACTGGCCACTTCGTCGATGCTTTCGGTCACGAAATACTGATGTTCGGTCGGTTGCAGCGGCAGGGTCAAGCCTGCCAGCGCCGCCACCTCGCGCCCCCAGAGGCCCGCGGCGTTGACCACCCATTGGGCGTGAATGTCACCCTTGGGCGTACGAACGATCCAACTGCCATCAGGTTGCTGTTCCGTTGCGATCACCGGGCAGAACCGTTCGATGGTGGCCCCCATGGCACGCGCACCGGCGGCGTAAGCATGCGGCACGCCGGACGGGTCCACATTGCCGCCATCAGGTTCGTACATGATGCAGCGGATGTCATCGAACTGCGCCAGCGGGTGCAGCTCTTTGGCCTCTTCCCGGCTGACCTCGTGAAAATTCAGCCCATAAAACCGGGCCTTCGCCTCTTGCAGGCGCAACTGTTGCTCGCGCTCTTCGGTCTGGGCCAGATAGAGCGATCCGGGCTGGAACACCCCGCAGCTTTGGCCGGTTTCCTTCTCCAGCTCTTTGTACAGGTTCATCGTATAGTGCTGGATGCGGGTGATGTTGTTGTTGTCATGCAGACCGTGGATGTTGGCCGCCGCGTGCCAGGTCGATCCGCTGGTCAACTCGTCGCGTTCCAGCAGGATGGAATCCGTCCAGCCGAGTTTGGCAAGGTGATACAGTATCGACGTACCGGCAAGGCCGCCGCCGATGACAACAGCTTGTGCATGGGTTTTCATGAGGGAATGTCCTTGGATATGGCGCGGCTCAGGCGGCGATTTCTTTCATGACGGCAAGGAATTTGGCGACTTCGCCGATCGAGTTGTAGTGACACATCGAGACCCGCACACAGGCATCATAGCCAAGCGGTGTCAGGATATTGCCGGAATAGTGGTCCGCCTTGCGCAGATGCGTGCGGATACCGTGTTCGTTCAGCCGTTTGACGACCTCGGACGAGGCCACGCCTTCGACACGCAGCGATACCAGACCTTCTCGTGCCGGGTTGTCGGCCCCGCCCAGAATGGTGACTTTTTCCATCTCGGCCAGGCCGCTCAGGTTGCCGGTGCCGTGGATCATCGCGTCGGTCAGCGCCTTTTCCTGCGCATGGATCGCATCACCCGCCGCCAGAAACTTGCCGCGCCGGTCTTCGGCATCGCTGACCTGACTGCCCAGCCATTCGAAATAGGATGCGACGTCGGACATCGTGGCATAAGCTCCGGTGTCGCGCGTTCCCATTTCCCAATTGTCCGCGGGGCCATCCAGCAAGGCGTTGTGCTCCAGCGCGGTCAAGCGATCAGAGATCCAGGCCACGCCGTAGCCATGACGCGAAAACACCTTGTAGGGCGAAATCACATAACCATCGACGTCATAGGCGGTCAGATCGATCCGGCCATGCGCTGCGTGCTGAATGCCATCGACGATGATGAAACAATCCGGAGCCACGGCGCGGATGGCCTGAGAAACGGCAGCGACGTCAACTCCCATTCCCGTCACCGGCGAGGTATGCAGGATCGTCGCCACTTTGGTATCCGGTGTCACGGCCACGGCATAGGCTTCGGCCGAGACGGTACCGGTGGCGTCATCATGGGGCACCAAAACGTGGGTTTGCCCGGAAATGCGGGCCCAACGATCACAGGCCGAACGAGTCGCCGGGTGTTCCAATGTGGATCCCAGCACAACGCCCGGACCCGTTCCCAGACATGCGTTCATGATCAGCCGGAACAACAGCTCTGTACCGCTTTCACCCACAAAGAACTGCCCGCGGGGTGCGTTCATGAAATCCCGCATATCCGCCTTGGCCGCGTTGATCGTGGCGACCAGCGCATGGGATCCCGGATTGTCGCGCCCCTGGTTGTCCGGGATGGCGGCGTAACGAACCGAACTTTCCAACACTGAATTCAATGTCAGTGCGCCTCCGGCATTCTCGAAAAAGATCCGCTCACCCTGTTCGGGGCAATGATCGATCTGGGCAAAGCGGCTGCGGATTTGGTTCAGCAGGCTCTCTGATATTTGGCTCATGGTCAGTGGTTCTTGTTTCGTTGTGTGTGCAAAGCTGTGCTTTGCCGACCCTAGGACGGTTCTTGCCGCAAGACATGCAAAAAAAACTGTGGCAAAGCGGTAGAATATTCTGTGCAAGTCGCGCGGGTGCCAGCCCAAAGCCTGTCACGACGGATACCACCCGTCGCCAAGCCCGGGAACTCGTGCCTGCGGCGGCGGATGGCATATCTTCTTGATTTCCGACCGTTTGTGGCTGGTCGACTACTCGGGCAAATACTTTTCCGACCAGCTTTCGGCGGCCGATCCAGCAGAGATCATCGCGTCGATATCCTCATCTGCATAACCGACGTTTCGCAGAATGCTGCGTGTATCCGCGCCGTATTTCGGCATCGGTCCGGGAATGACGATCCGGGCGCGTTCGGGTCGCACGGCATTTGGGGCAACCAGATCGCACCACCGGCCCATAGGATGCATGTCATGCCGAATGACGCTGAACGTTCCCCGCATCAGGTCGATATTCCCGGCACTTTCCGGCTGCAACACGGCGTCGCGCGTGTCATGCAACGATCCCAGAGGCATGACGGTGCTGGAAGAACCGGAAAACGCCTTTTGCCAGTATTCAACAGGTTGCCTTGCAAAATGATCCGCAAGCGAATCCGCCAATTCCTTCTCCGGTGTATCGGCCACGCTGGCGAGGTCCGAGACACGGCGCAGGGCTTCGCGTTGTTCGGTGGGTGCGGCAAAGAACATCCACCCGTCAGCCGCGCGGTAACAATGGTAGAATGGTCCCCAGCCCATAGCTGCGCGCCCGGCTGGTTCGTCAAAGGGCGCGCGGCCTTCGAAATCATACATCAATTGCGCCTGAATGAGGTTGCCGGCCGCCGCCAACGCAGCCCGCGCAATCCCGCCTTTTCCGGTTTTCTGCAATCTCAGCAGGGCCGCACCAAGCGCAACACATGCGCAATAGCCGGTCAGAACGTCAATCGTACCGAAATGCGCATGCTCTTCGGGCGTGGCCATGCCACCGCCAAAACGCACCATGACCCCTGTCGCCGCCTGCGCCAGGTCGTCATACCCCAGATGGTCCGATTTGGGTCCGCGCGCAGGACCGCCAAAGGCATCGAGTTGCACCAGTATGAGGCGGGGGTTGATCGCCGCCAGCTCTTCCGCGCTCAACCCCAGGGCATCGCGCTGCTCATCCGTGCCGTTCACGGTGATGACATCCGAGGAGTCGATGAGCCGTCGCAACGCCTGCTTCCCGTCATCCGAGCTCAGGTTCAGCAAAACGCTTTGTTTTCCACGATGTGCGTGCAGACCGAAAACCACGGTGTTCCACGGGTCGACTGATGGCTCTGTCGGCTGAACGGAAGTCACCTGAGCGCCAAATCGCGCCAGCGTGGACCCGATCGTCGGACCGGCGATCACGTTGGTCAGGTCCAGCACCTTCAGCCCCTCCAGCCAGCCCTGGCCGCTCACGGCTGGCGGTCCGCTGCGCGGCGGTTCGGCAAGGATCGCTGAAACGGGTGCGTCATCGGGAACGGGGCCCGGTTTTTTGACCAGCGCAGCGCCATCATCCGCAAGCCACGCAACATTTCCCATCTGCTTCATCTTCCCATGACGCGGGTCCTCTACCTCCAACACCAGACCCGAGGCCAAAGCGTGCGGATCGGCCAGCCATTCCTTGCTGAACCGTTGCGCCGTTCCGGGCGCCTTGGCAGACCCGAAAAGGGCTTCCCACTCATGAGAGGGCCTTGTCAGAAAGGCCTTTTTCATCGCGTTGGACACACGCGCGCGATCCCTTGCTCCGACGGGGTAGTTGCGCAGCGACCATTCATCCGGCCAGTCTGCGGTATCGAGATAGGCGTCGAAGTCCGGCAATTGATCGGCAAGGTGTTTGAGGCCAAGCGTCTCCAACACCCGCCGGGGATGTGTTTTCACACTGCCCGCCACCACATAGAACCCACGCCCGTCGGCGCAGGTATAAGTTCGATAGAAAGGGTCCAGGAACTCTTCCAGTTCCGCAAAGCTCAGATCCGTTGGCAAGCCTTCGGCTGCGCGCCTGTCAAGTTCCACTTCGCGAGGGGACTTGTAGCGTTCGGGATAGTCCTCAATCTGCTCACAGTTATACACCAACCCTTCCAGCAAAGCCGACGCCAGAGGCACCTCGATGTGATCGCCCCCGTTTCGGTCACGTGCAGCCAAAGCGAACTGCACGGCCATCGCGCCGAATGAAGCGCCATAGGCGGATGCCAGCGTCAAAGGTGAAAAGGATGGGTTGATGCCCATCAGGCGCCGGTTCAGCCCCATATCCGTGAATTGCCCGGTACGGGCCGCGATCACGGCTTCCCACGCCGGAAGATCGGCCAGCGCGGGATCATTTGAGGCAAACCCCGGCAATGACAATGACACGATGCGCGGATTTATGTCGCGCAGAGCTTTCGGACCGAGGCCCAGCCTCTCCATCACGCCGGCCCGGAAGTTCTCGATCACCACGTCAGCCCGCGCCACAAATTCGCGCGCGACCTGCAAACCCCCTTCGGATTTGAGGTCGATCGTCACGGCGGTTTTGCCGCGTGACAGCATGTCTGTGGCCGGTTCTTTCAATCGCGGGCCACCGGGCGGGTCGATGCGGATCACCTCTGCCCCCAAATCAGCAAGCATCATGCCAACCAGTGGACCAGCCAGGTACTGGCCAAAATCGAGGACACGAATATGATCGAGCGGCTTTGCAGTCATTCGTTGTGACCCTCCCGGGGTGTTTGGTGTGTTTGTTGCGAAGCCGCTTGCTGGCAAGAGGTCACAACGCCCTTCTCGGAACAGGCGGAGTTTTCAGGCTTGGGACATAACGCGATCAATGCAACACCCGCCCTTGTTCAACACGCGACAAGGCGGCCACGACCAAGCTTCACAGCCTTCTCCGGCGACCGCTGGGCGTACCATGCAGCCGAGCTATGCCAAGAAGTTGTTCGATTTGACCAAGCCATGTCGCAAACGAGAAACATCGCTCAAAATTCCGCGTGTGACGCATACTTGGAAGCGCTCCGAGGCCCGGATGGAAGCGGATCAGTCGCCTTGCAAGATCACCGGACTGTTGCGCCCGGCAGTCAGAAAACAAGTTATTGGAATCGCTTAAGAACGTGGAGCTTCCCAAGTGTCGGGCGCCACAAGACAAAAGGTCACGGCGCAATCGGCCAAGGGCCACGTTGGCACGTGGCAGGACCTGTCGCGACACATGGCCGGTAATTGCGATTCCGATAAAATATCTCATTTTCCGGCAATATGACAACCATCTACATCAATTCGTCAAATTGGCACCTATGAATTGTCGAGGCCGCGCGTCACGCTTGGAACAGGATGGGAAACAGCGGAGATCTTTATGTCCTGGAATGTGTGCGTTGTCGGCGCTGGAAAGATCGGACAGATGATTGCAACCCTGTTGAAAGGGTCGCCGAATTACTCTGTGACGGTCGCTGATCACGATCTAAAAGCGCTTGGTGATATCTCGAAGATGGGCATTGGAACCAGACAGATCGATGCCAATGACGCGGACGGGCTGGCCCGGGAACTGACCGGTTTCGACGCAGTCATCTCGGCGGCGCCGTTCTTCTTGACCCCTTCGATCGCCAAAGCGTCCAAAGCGGCGGGCGCGCATTATTTCGACCTGACCGAAGATGTTGCGGCCACGAATGCGGTACGTGAACTGGCCGGGGGCAGCGCAACTGCGTTTATGCCGCAATGCGGTCTGGCGCCAGGTTTTGTCGGTATCGCCGGAGCTTCGCTGGCGGCGGAGTTTGACCAGATTGACAGCCTGCACATGCGGGTGGGGGCACTGCCGCTTTATCCGACCAACGCGCTGAAATACAACCTGACCTGGTCCACCGACGGGTTGATCAACGAATATTGCAACCCATGCGATGCCATCGTGAACGGCAGGCTGGTCAAGACCGCGCCGTTGGAGAACTACGAGATTCTGGGCCATGACGGCGTGGAATACGAATGCTTCAATACTTCGGGCGGTCTAGGCACGTTGCCTGAAACGCTGGAAGGCAAGGCGCGGGATGTGTCCTATCGCTCGATCCGCTATCCGGGTCATTGCGATATCCTGAAGCTGCTTTTGAACGATCTGGGGCTGGAACGCCGCCGCGACCTGCTGAAAGAGATATTCGAGGCCGCCCTGCCCCGCACCGATCAGGACGTGGTGCTGGTATATTGCACAGCAAAAGGCGTCATTGATGGCGTGCTGCGCGAAAAGTCCCTGATCAACAAATCCTTTGCCCGCACCATCAATGGACAGGTCTGGAGCGCCATTCAGGTCACGACCGCCGCAGGCGTGCTGGGGGTGGTCGATCTGATGCGGATCGGAGCGCTGCCCTCGAAAGGCTTTGTCCGGCAGGAACAGGTCAAGCTGGACGATTTCCTCAACACTGAGTTTGGCCAGCTGTATCGCGCTGGCGACGTCACCGAACAGAACAAGGCGGCCTGAGATATGAAAGACATCGTAATGACAGCCCAAACCACGCTTGCAAACCTGGATCTGACCGAGGCCCAACTCAAAGGCGGCACGCTCAAGGTCACGTCGCCGATTGACGGAAGCCTGCTGGCCGAAGTGCACGAGACGCCGATCTCGGACATGGACGCCATCTTTTCCCGTGCAAAGGCCGCGTTCAGGGAATGGCGCGTGGTCCCCGCCCCGCGCCGGGGTGAACTGATCCGCCTGTTGGGTGAAGAGCTGCGCGCGGCCAAGGATGACCTGGGTGCACTGGTCAGTTGGGAAGCGGGCAAGATCACCTCGGAAGGTCTGGGCGAAGTGCAGGAGATGATCGACATCTGTGACTTTGCCGTCGGCCTGTCGCGTCAGCTTTATGGTCTGACCATTGCGTCCGAACGTCCCGGCCACCGGATGATGGAAACCTGGCATCCTGCTGGCCCGGTTGGTGTGATTTCCGCGTTCAATTTCCCGGTCGCGGTTTGGTCGTGGAATGCTGCTCTGGCCATCGTATGCGGTGATCCGGTGATCTGGAAACCGTCCGAAAAAACCCCGCTGACGGCGCTGGCCTGTCAAAAGATTTTCGAACGCGCCCTGGCCCGATTTGGCGATGCGCCGGACGGTCTGCTGCAAACGCTTATCGGTGGCGCAGATCTGGGAGAAAGACTGGTGGCCAGTGAAGATGTTCCGGTGATCTCGGCCACGGGATCGACCCGCATGGGCCGTGCTGTCGCCCCCATCGTCGCACAGCGCTTTGGCAAGTGCATTCTGGAACTGGGTGGCAACAACGCAATGATCGTCGGCCCTTCGGCTGATTTGGAGATGGCTGTGCGCGCGATTGTCTTTTCGGCAGTTGGTACCGCCGGTCAACGCTGCACCACGCTGCGTCGCTTGATCGTGCACAACTCGATCCGCGAAGAACTGGTGAGCCGTCTGAAAAAAGCCTATTCGGGTCTGCCCATCGGCAATCCTCTGACAGACGGCACGTTGGTTGGGCCGCTTGTGGACGAAGCGGCGGGCGCGGCGATGACCGCTGCTTTGAAAGCGGCCGAAGCGGAAGGCGGTTCGGTGTTCGGCGGCAACCGCGTTACCGAAGGCGTTCCGACAGGCGTATACATGGAACCTGCGATTGTCGAAATGCCGGGTCAGACCGCGACCGTGAAAACCGAAACCTTTGCGCCGATCCTCTACGTCATGGGCTATGACGATTTCGACGACGCGGTAGAGCTTCAGAATGACGTACCGCAAGGCCTTTCATCCTGCGTGTTTACCCTGAACATGCGCGAGGCCGAGCAGTTCCTGTCCGCGGCTGGATCCGATTGCGGAATTGCCAACGTCAATATCGGGCCCTCAGGGGCAGAGATCGGTGGCGCCTTTGGCGGAGAGAAGGAAACCGGCGGCGGGCGCGAAAGCGGTTCGGACGCGTGGAAAGCCTATATGCGCCGACAGACCAACACCGTGAATTACTCGGCCGAACTTCCACTGGCCCAGGGCGTCAAATTCGACATCTGAGTGTCGCTGGATAGTCGTCGGACAAAAACTTGAAAGGCCAGCAAAAAACACCACCCGGGACGACCAGTCTCGGGTGTTTGTTTTTTCCTATATGTTGAAGCAGTGTTCAGGCTGCTGGTTTCGATGTAGACGCTGCGGCGGTCATTTCGATGCAGATGGGTTGTCGTGAATGTCGCCAGGGCGGCGGCAACGCGCGTATCGTTTCCATGATGGCCATCCGACGCGTTTCGGTAGGAGACCCTCCGAGGCTTTGCGCCACCTCATAGATCGGGGAATGACCCTGTTCGGTGCGCTGGGGCTGTTCATCTCGAACGTGGCCGATGTGCTAGAACCGTATCGCAATGGGCGCCTGAAGGCGGAAATGGACGGCGATCTGGTGGTTCTTGACGAAAACCTTGCTGTACGGCATGTGATGGCCGGGGGGGGGGAGCAGCATGTCCGCGAAGGCCAAATAGCCCGACGTGGCATGCATGAACAGTTCAAAGCGTCCGCGCGGTCCCCGGTGACTGCCCGCTTCAGCACCGGAAGGTAGTTAACACATGTGCCCTGCACCCATTGATGCAGAGACCCCACGCGGGTTCATTATCCCGATCGGGGGCGGCGAAGATCGCGTCAAGGAAATGCAGATCCATCGCAAGTTCGTTGAGCTTTCCGGCGGCAGCGATGCCGACATCGTCGTGATCCCGACAGCCTCGATGCTGGAAGAAACCGGGCCCGATTATAACCGTATCTTTTCCGAACTGGGTGCGGGCAAAGTAGAGTTCCTGCCTATCTCGCGCAGGGCGGATTGCGACAACCCCGAGTATGTCGAGATGCTTGATCGAGCGACCGGAGTTTTCATGACAGGTGGAAACCAGTTGCGCCTGTCAGCGATTCTTGGGGGAACTCTGGTCGCCCAAAAAATCCGCCGGCGGAATGCAGCCGGTGTTCCGGTTGCCGGAACTTCGGCGGGTGCTTCGATCATGTCTGAACACATGGTTGCAGGTGGCAGCAGCAACTCGGCTCCGGCGGAAGGCAACATTACACTTGCACCAGGTATGGGCCTGACCAATGCCGTCATCATCGATCAACATTTCACCCAGCGTAACCGTCTGGGTCGCCTGCTAACGGCTTCATCTTTCAACCCATTTTTGATTGGTTTGGGAATTGACGAAGATACGGCCGCCTTCATTGGGCCCGACAATGTCTTTGAAGTCATCGGCAGCGGCTCGGTTACTGTCGTGGATGCCAGCCAGTTGACTCATTCATCAATGTGGGATGCCCGGCGGGGCGAAGCGCTTAGCCTTCTGGGACTTCGGCTTGACGTTCTGGGTGAAGGGTGCCGTTATGACCTGACGGCTCGCCAGGCTTTTCCGCCGGATGAGCATTTGGCGTTCTGCACCTTGCCGGATTTGTCCGGGGAAGAGGCCGCAAACGGGGGGAATAAAAGCTAACCAACGGGGAGCCTCATGAAAATAATCTCGACCAATGTCTTTGTCGGCCCGAATGTCTGGGCAAGTTTCCCCGTTATTCGCCACGTCATCGACCTGGGTATTCTGGAAGAGTGGCCATCGGCAAAAATTGGTTCCGAGTTTATCGACGCGCTGATCGAAGCGCTTCCTGGCCTTGCGGAGCATGGCTGTTCCTACCGCGAACCCGGAGGTTTCATCCGCCGTCTGCGTGAAGACGAAGGCACGTGGCTTGGTCACGTTCTGGAACATTGTGCCATCGAGGTTCAGAACGTAGCGGGCACTGACGTGACCTTTGGCCGGACACGCGGCACAGGTGAGCCGGGCCAGTACAACATGGTGTATGAATACCGTCAGCGCGACGTTGGGCTGGACGCAGGGAAGCTGGCAATGCGGTTGCTGATGAATCTGTTGCCTCAATCCCTGAAAGATCTGGTGGATTACGATTTCGACCCGGACTTTAACTGGGACGACGAACTGCGCAGCTTTGTTCTGCGCGCGCAGCGCAAGGAATTCGGCCCGTCGACCGGGTCGCTGGTCAAGGCGGCGCAAGAACGCGACATTCCCTGGATCAGACTCAACTCTGGCTCGCTGGTGCAATTCGGGCACGGCAAATACCAGAAACGCATTCAGGCGACGATTACATCCGAGACCAAACATATCTCGGTCGAGATTTCCTGCGATAAGGAAGATACCCACAACCTGCTGAACGATCTTGGCCTGCCGGTTCCACAGCAGCGCATGGTCTATTCCGCCCGCGAAGCTGTGCGTGCTGCGGCGCGCATTGGCCATCCGGTGGTCGTCAAACCATTGAACGCCAATCATGGGCGGGGCGTTTCGATCAATTTGAACTCGGATGAAGAGGTCGAGGCTGGCTTCGCCGAAGCAAAGGAACATTCCCGCAGCCGCGCCATTCTGGTGGAGAGCTTTGTCACCGGGTTCGATCACCGGATGCTTGTGGTGGACAACAAGCTTGTTGCGGTGGCCAAACGGGTTCCAGGCCATGTGGTCGGTGATGGCACGCACACGATTGCCGAGTTGGTCGATATCGTGAACGAAGACCCGCGCCGAGGCATCGGGCATGAAAAAGTGCTGACCATGCTCGAGATCGATACTCAGGCCATGCGCCTTATGGATGCCGCAGGCGTAACCGAAGAGACCGTCTTGCCGGACGGTGAAATTTTCTATCTGCGTTCGACGGCAAACCTTTCGACCGGCGGCACTGCGATCGACCTGACAGATGTGGTCCATCCCGACAACCGCGACATGGCGGAACGAGCCATAATGGCGGTTGGGCTGGATGTTGGCGGCGTCGATTTCCTGATCGATGACATCACCAAATCCTACAAAGACATCGGTGGTGCCATTGTCGAAGTGAACGCAGCACCCGGTTTCCGCATGCATGTGGCGCCATCCGAAGGACAACCGCGCGATGTAGCCGGCAAAGTGATCGACATGCTGTTTCCAGCCAATGAGGAAACCCGCATTCCGATCGCTGCGATCACCGGCACCAACGGCAAGACGACGACGTCCCGAATGCTGGGCCATATTATGAAGACCAGCGGCAAAACCGTTGGCATGACCTCGACCGACGGGGTCTATGTCGATGGTAAGTTGAGCGTCAAGGGTGACATGACCGGGCCAAAATCCGCGCAGATCGTCTTGCGCGACCCGATGGTTGATTTTGCCGTGATGGAAACCGCGCGCGGCGGGCTTGTGCGGTCTGGTCTGGGATACCAGCGCTCGAACGTGGCGGCATGCCTTAACGTTTCGGCCGACCATCTTGGCCTTGGCGGCATAAACACAGTCGAGGAACTGGCCGTGGTGAAACGCGTGGTGGTGGAAAGCGCGACGGATACTGCGGTTCTGAATGCTGATGACATCAATTGTCTGAAAATGGCTGACTACGCCGGGGCGGATCAGATTTTCTACGTCACGACCAACCCCGGCCACAGCCTGGTCAAGGAACATATCAAGGCGGGCGGAAAGGCCATTGTTCTGGAAAAAGGCATGAATGGAGACATGCTGACGATCTATGACAACGGGCTTCACATTCCGGTCCTGTGGTCGCATCTGATCCCCGCCGCACTGGAAGGCAAAGCGATCTTCAACGTTCAAAACGCCATGTTTGCTGCCGCCATGGCCTACAGCTTCGGGGTCGATCTGGACAACATCCGGCATGGGTTACGCACCTTCGATACCAGCTATTTCCAGGCGCCGGGGCGCATGAACGTCTATGACGAACATCCGTTCAAGGTCATCCTGGATTACGGCCACAACCCCGCCGCTCTCAACGCGATGGCCGCGTTGGCGGATCAATTGGAGATCAAAGGTCGCCGATTGTGTGTCGTTGCCATGCCCGGCGACCGGCGCGATGAAGATATCATCGACGGAGCTGCCGCGCTGGCCGGGCATTTTGACCATTTCATCTGCAAGGCCGATGACCGCCGCAGAGGCCGAGGACATGATGAAGTACCGCGGATGATGCGTCAGGCACTGATCGACAATGGCGTTGACGACGCATCCATTACGGTTATCCCGGATGAGGTCGAGGCCGTAAATGCCGGGCTGCAACAAGCGGCACCGGGGGATCTGTTGGTAATCTTCGGCGACGACACTACGCGCTGCTGGAAACAGATCATCTATTTCAGCTCTGACGGTGCAACCCCAGATGCCGAGGCTGTACCAAAGACCACGGCCGTCGACACATCCTTCGAGGACATGTTCGAAAACGATCAGAATCTGATCAGAGACGAGCGCGGTGTGCGCCTGGCGCGTGAAAACAGCGAAGACGCGGACTGAGCGAGGGCACCGGAATGGACCGGATTGAAGAGCTTGAAACCGCGCTGACCATAATAAGCGCGACCGCTGATCATATTCAGGTCGGCGACGCCCGGCGTCTGACGGGCCCTGGCTTGTTATGGAACAAACCCGGCGCGGTGATGGATGTATTTTTCACCGGAATTGATCCATCCACGGTCTCGGCCCTGTGGGAAAAAAACGCCCGCCGAGTGCTGGACGCGCTGGGATGGACGGATCAGGATTTGACCCATCGCACATTCACTGGCGGTGTAAATCTGGCGATTTCCGCACCAATGGATCAGCTGTATTCGGCGATCTTCGCGGTGCAGACGGCGTGGCACATCTGTGCCGCCGAGTTGTTGGATGCAACTCTTGGTGACTTTGATCAAATGGTGGCCGATGTCAAAACTGTTATGGCCAAAGAAGCCAATCCGCGCCTGATCGACCTGATCGCAGCCGCCGAGGCGCATGGCGTGGATATTCTGTGCGACGACGATGAGGTTTCAATCGGGCACGGTACAGGTAGTCAGGTCTGGCCGGTTGATGCCCTGCCCGTCCCTGATGACGTGGACTGGTCCAGCCTTCACAACATTCCAGTTGCGTTCATCACCGGCACCAATGGCAAGACCACGACGACCCGGTTGCTTGAGGCGATCGCGCGGACTTCGGGCAAAGTTGCAGGGCTGACCTCGACCGAATTTGTGCGGGTCGGCAACGATATTCTTGACCGAGGTGATTACTCGGGCCCGGGTGGCGGCCGGATGCTGCTGCGCGACAAGCGCCTTGAGATCGCCTGCCTTGAAGTGGCCCGCGGGGGTATTCTGCGCCGTGGCCTGCCAACGCGTGCGGCCTCGGCGGCCGCGGTCACAAATGTTGCGAATGACCATTTGGGACAGTACGGCGTCAATACCGTGCCGGAACTGGCACAGGCGAAATTCGCCGTGCATCGCACACTTACCGATGGTGGTGTGCTGGTTCTGAACGCTGATGATGCGTATGTCCGTGCCGAGGCAAAAAACACGTCGGCAAATATCTGGTGGTTTTCCTTGGATGCACAAGCGGATCTGATCCGTGAGGCGCGCGATTCCAACAAATGCTGCGCCTATGTGCAGCAGGAAAATATCGTGTTTTTCGATGGCACTTCCGAAAAGACGGTGATTGCCGTGTCAAACGTGCCCGTGACCATGGGCGGGGCGGCGAAATACAACACCCTGAACGCCTTGGCCGCCATGTGCCTTGCTCTGGCGCTGGACCTACCCCTTCAGGCAGTGCGGGATGGATTGGCCGGTTTCAAACCCGATGCAAAGGACAATCCGGGGCGCTGCAACGAGTTCAACTATCATGACGCCCGTGTTTTTGTAGATTTCGCACATAACCCGCACTCGATCTCTGCCGTGTGCGAAGCGCTGTCAGGACTTCCGGCAAAACGTCGCTTTATCATGCTCAGCCATGCGGGCGACAGATCGGATCAGGACATTCGGGACGTTACCGCGACGGCTTTGAAATTCCAACCTGACGTAATCGTTGCAGCCGAACTGGAAGGCTATCTGAGAGGCCGGGAGTTAGGAGAAATCCCGGACCTGATCGAAGGGACGGCCTTGAAGCACGGATACAACGCTGATCAGATCCAAAGGGCCCCATCCCCTTCTCAGGCCGCGGCCAGGATTCTTAAACAACTTGAGCCGGGCGATCTTGCTTTGTTGCTTGTCCTGTCAGAACGCGACGCAGTTCTTGAGATGCTGAGCGCTTAGGTACGACACCTATTTGCGTACCCCGGCGATCTATTGGAAAACAAACAAACCCCGCATTGGATTTGCGGCATCCAAGAAATCACGGCCACGAATGACTGTTGGCCTCATCATGGGTTTTCTATATTTGTGAGGACGTAATCCACCGTTCAATCTCGCCTGGGGAAACTGAGCGAAACCAATCGCCCGAGTTGTCAGGTCACGGTGGATCTCAGCGGGCATTCGGCGATCACTAAGCTTCGGAACACAGTCCGGGCCTGACAACACAACCCTGATGTTGTTCGATTGCCGATTATCTGGTGCGCCACTTACTCGCCCAACAGCTGCGACAGTTTTTCTGCACCCCGGCGCAAGGTGTCGAGAAATGACTTCAGACTGCCGACATCATGCCGTTGCGTCGGGGCATGAACTGAAAGCGTGGCAACCAGCCTGCCCTGCGCGTCCTGCACCGGTACGGCAATCGCCACCATGCCCGCCATGAATTCTTCGTCGTCGGTGGAAAATCCCCGCTCGGCGGTGATCTTGATTTCACTCAGCAGGGCCTTCGGCTCTGTCAAAGAACGGGCAGTCTGCTCTTTTAGCTTCCCGGCTAACAGAAACCCGTTCAGAGTTTTGGGGCGCAAGGTGGAAAGGTACATCTTGCCACTGGCCGTGCAATGGAACGGCACCTGGGTTCCGATCGGCAATTGAATCCGCAACGGCCATTTTGTTTCCACTCGGTCAAGATAGATCATGCCTTCGCGATCCGGGATGGCCAGATTGCATGTTTCGCCCACTTCGTCGGCTACGCCGCGCAGGATGGCGAGACGCGCGGTCCGCAGATGCTCGGCGGACATGGTATTCACGGACAACAGCCGCAATCGTCTGCCCGGACCATAGGACCGTCCGTCAAGATCGCGTTGCAGGAACCCTTCTGCCTCTGCCGTTTGCAGCAAACGATGGATGGTGGGTTTGGCCAATCCCAATGCATCGATCAGATCCGAGGGTTTGACCGCAACGCCGCGCCGTGCCACCTCTTCAAGGATCAGCAACAGGCGCAGGTTGGTGGGAATCTGAGTTTCTCTGTCTTTAGTATCAGTCTCGGCCATCCTTCAACATTCTAGTTATTTGGCAGAAGGATCAAGGCCAGTTCGGGCACCAGCGACACCAATATCCAGACGGATATCAGGGCCACCAAGTAAGGCACCGTATAGCGCAGCAACCGGAAATACGGCACACCGGTCACGCCGGAAGCGACGTAAAGGTTAAGCCCGTATGGTGGTGTGATAAACCCGATGGACGCCCCGACCAGGAAGATGACCGAGAAATGGATTGGATCAATTCCAACCGAGGCTGCGATTGGCGCAAGGATCGGGGCCAGGATGATGGTGACCGGAAGGCTTTCCAGCACCATGCCCGAAAAGAAGACGATCACCATCGATGTGAACAGAACCGCATGGTACCCCCCCATGGAGGTCACGAAGTTTCCGATTGTTTCCTGTGCGCCAAGCAGGGACAGGATCTGCTGCATCACCACCGAAATTGCGATCAACGGGGCCAGGATACCCGTAATCTGGGCAGACCTGATGACGATTGAGGGGATCTCTGGGATCGTGAACCCTTCGACCACGAACATTTCAGCGAAGCTCTTTTCGGTTGGCGGTATATCGTTCCGGGCCCCCATGATGCGGTTGATCGGGTAGCTGACCAGCCCCGCGATGACACAAAAGCCCACGGTCACGCCGGCGGCCTCTGTCGGAGAGAACTTGCCGGTATAAATGCCCCAGAGCACAAGACCGATGGCGAAAAAGCCGAGCCAGGCACCAAAGGCGGTTTTCAGCACCCGGTTCAATTGCAGCGGGATCAGATAGCCCCACCCGTTCATGCGGCAGATGATCCAGCATGCCAGTTGCATCCCGATGACCATAAGCGCACCGGGCAGAATACCGGCCACGAACAATTCGGAAATCGGCAGGTTCATCAGAAAGCCATAGACGATGAAGATGATCGAAGGGGGGATGATGATACCGACAGTGCCGCCCGCAGCAGCGGTCGCGGCGCTGAACCGTTCGTCATAGCCGCCCTTTACCATCTCGGGATGCAGCATCGACCCGATGGTCGCCGTCGTGGCCGAGTTCGACCCGGAAATCGCCGCGAACAGCCCACAGGCACCCAGCGACGCCATTGCCAGCCCGCCGCGTATCCAGCCCAAACAGGCATAGGCAAAATCACTGAGCCTTCGCGCGATACCGGATTTGTTGATCAGATCTCCGGTCAGGATAAACAGCGGCATTGCCAACAGGGCGAAGCCCTTGTTGAAGACGTTCAGCAGTTCGGCCCCCATATTGTCCAGCGTCAAACCAAGGACAAAGGAACATCCAATGACCCAGTAACCGATGACCAGCAGCACCGGCACGCCCAGCATGAACAGAAAGGTGACCCCCAACGAGATCAGTGTAACAAGTGTTCCGTCTGTCATCAGTCTGCCCCGATCACGGCCTGCTTGATCAGCGGCTCGCCTGTTTTCCAGTTGTGCAAATCATCGGCGAGGTTCTGAAACACGCGACCGACCATCAAGAAGAATGACAATGGTGCAGCCAGCAGGAACCACCACTGCATGATATTGTCCGTGCCCAGAACGATCTGAAAGTTCGAGGCCGAAAGCGCCACCAGTCGCGAGGTGGTCACGATGACGATCACCGCAAAGATGAACCACAGTACCGCGTCAAGAAACAGGCAGGCCAATTGCCCGCCGCGGGGCATGGCGGTGCGGAATTCACTGAAACTCAGATGCGTGCGCAGGCGTACGTTGTAGGACGCTCCAAACCAGGCCATCACCATGAAAAGAAGCGGAGGAATGGTCGTGGACCAGGGTTCCTGATCATTGAAGACAAACCGGTCGATCACGCCCCAGAAAATGATCAGCGCGATGGCAAGATAAGAATACACCATGACCGACCGTTCCAGATGACGTTCGATCAACGGCACCTTGCGATAGATCAGCATGACCAGCAAACCCCCGATCGCGGCAACGACCGCACCGACGATCCAAGCGGCGTCGGATTCCAGAGCAAGTTGAATCTCGAAAGAATCCTGGCTGAGAAAAGCGCTGAATATTGCGCCAATGTCTGCCCAAAGTGACATGAAGCCCGTCCTCCCAGTGGGTATTGATTGAACCGGCCCGTTCGGGCCGGTTCTGGCAGTCTAATCAGGCCTCGCCCTTCCACCAGCGGCGCGGCTCGACATTTTCCGGCAGCGTGTCCGCGGGGATCTCTCGCGCGATGTCGTAAATCTCCTGGTATGTGTCGATGCCACCGGCCCATTTGTTCAGCCGCTCGCGCCACTGCGCCCACGGCTCGGGGTTGTAGTTCGGAGCACACATTTCTTCGGCCAGCTTGATCTGGTCCTCCGGCAGGAAGGCCGGGCGCACGCCGTTTTCCGCAAAAATGGTTTGCGGCAATTGCGGATCCGAGAATCCGACAGTGTTCAGCAGTGCCGCCTCGTTCGCGCCCTGAATCAGAGCCTGGGTGAAGTAGGACGACTCCATCACGGCATCCTGCAATTCACCGCCCAGGCCATCGAATACTTTGGCAGACATCGAAGTGTGTTCGGTACCGCAGAAGAACTTCAGGTTCACCGATTGCGAGACCACAGGCGCCATGTTCGCATATGCCACCGCCGAGGCCCAGGTTTCCGCACCATCGATCAGACCGGTCTTGAGCGCATCCAGCGTTTCTTCCCATGCCACCGGAACAGGGTTCAGGTTCAGCAGTTGCATGGCGATCCGACCCAGCTGCGTGCCCGTCACGCGGTTCTTGGTGCCGAACAACTCTTCCAGCTTGGTGACGGTCGGCTTGTCGGCAAAGGTCGAGCCCATTTGCAGTCCGCGCAGTTCACAATGGGTGAACAGGAATTTCAGCCCGTGACGCTTTTCAAGCGGGTCGCGCAGGATGCGTTGGCTGGCGGGGCTGTAGAAGAAATGATACTGCGCCGCCCGGCTGGGGAACATGTAGGCATAGTCCAGGACGTTCAGATAAGGCGCACCGCCGGCCGAATTCTGGGTCGAGGCTGCGTAGATATCGACGATTCCCTGCTGGGTTTTTTCAACACAGCTGAGTTGTCCGCAGATCTGGTTGTCGCCGATGAACTCGATCCGAATCTCGCCATCCGTGCGCTCTTCCAGATCGCGTGCAAACTCGATGGCGCCGGCGCGCTCGATCAGCAGGTTGCGGGTGTTGAAGCCCGACGCACCAAATTTCAACGTGTGCTTCGGTTCTTTCGAAAAGCGTTTTTCATACGTGGATTCTGCCGCTTGCGCCAGATTAGCCAAGCTCATTGCCCCGCCAAACCCTCCTGCTGCAAGCAGCGTCGAGCTCATACCATAGCGCCCTGCCACCCGGAAAAAATCCCGCCGCGAAATACCACTCAGTTTCCGACCAATCTCCATTGCTTACCTCCCTGTTCGCAATTATTGAGACGTTTTGTATCAAAAAAGGCTAGTATATTTCTTGCATCTTGCATAGAGTTTTTTTCAACGACGTTGGAAGGAGGCGGTCATGGAAGTGGATTATGCGGTAGTTGGCGCGGGGTCTTCGGGCTGTGTCATCGCCAATCGGCTCAGCGCCGACCCCAACACGACCGTCGCGTTGTTGGAGGCTGGCGGCCGCGACACCAACCCCTGGATCCACATCCCGGTTGGCTATTTCAAAACCATGCACAACCCTTCGGTGGACTGGTGTTACAGGACCGAGCCCGATCCGGGCCTGAACGGGCGCTCGATCGACTGGCCACGCGGCAAGGTGCTGGGCGGCTCATCCTCTCTGAACGGTCTGCTCTATGTGCGCGGCCAAAAGGAAGATTATGACCGCTGGCGCCAGATGGGGAATGTCGGCTGGGGCTGGGAAGACGTGCTGCCTCTGTTCAAACGCAGCGAAGATCAAGAGCGTGGCGAAGACCCGTATCACGGTGTCGGTGGGCCGCTGTCGGTGTCGAACATGCGCATTCAACGACCGATCTGCGACGCATGGGTCGCGGCAGCGCAAGCCGCCGGATACCCGTTCAATCCGGATTACAACGGCGCAGATCAGGAAGGCGTAGGGTATTTTCAGCTGACTACGCGCAATGGGCGCAGGTGCAGCTCGGCCGTGGCGTATCTGAAACCCATTCGAAACCGGCAAAACCTGAACATCATCACCAACGCATTGGTGACACGCATAACGCTGGATGGGAAACAGGCGACCGGACTTGTCTATCGGGATCGCGCAGGCAATGAGAAAACCCTGAAGGTACGACGCGAAATCATCCTGTCCGGTGGTGCAATCAACTCTCCTCAGATTCTGATGCTGTCGGGTATCGGCGACCCGGACCACCTGAAGAAAAACGGCATCGATCCGGTCCATGCCTTGCCCAATGTCGGCAAAAGACTACAGGATCACTTGCAGGCCCGTCTCGTTTTCAAATGCAATGAGCCCACATTGAATGACGAGGTGCGCAGCCTGATCAACCAGGCCCGTATCGCGCTCAAATACGCTTTGTTCCGCGCCGGTCCGATGACCATGGCGGCCAGCCTTGCGACCGGATTCATGAAAACGCGCCCGGACGTGGAAACACCCGACATTCAATTCCATGTACAGCCTTGGTCCGCCGACAGCCCCGGCGAAGGCGTGCACCCGTTTTCCGCCTTTACCATGTCCGTGTGCCAGCTGCGGCCGGAAAGCAGGGGTGAACTGCATCTGAACGGCCCGGACCCATCACAGCATGTAAAGATCATTCCGAACTATCTGTCGACGGAAACGGATTGCCGAACCATCGTTGACGGCGTGAACATCGCCCGCAGAATCGCACAGCACAATCCGCTGGCATCGAAGATTTCCGAAGAGTTCCGCCCGACGTCACAACTTTCGACCGACGATTACGAGGGCACGCTGGACTGGGTCAGGTCGAATTCCGTTTCGATTTATCACCCAACAGGGACCTGCGCGATGGGTACGAATGAAACCGCAGTCGTTGACCCCGCGCTAAAGGTGCGCGGCATCGGAAACCTGCGGGTCGCGGATTGTTCGATCATGCCGGAAATCGTCAGCGGCAACACAAACGCCCCCGCGATTATGATCGGAGAAAAGGCAAGTGACTTGCTTGCCGCAGGAACATAGCGCGGCAGGCCGCGTATCCGGATCCCAGGAAAACTGGGCAACTCGGCTTGCAGATCTCAGGGAAAGTCCGGTGATGCCATCCCTGCCCTGACCTAGCGCAGAGGCGGTGTCAGCCACTGCGCCGACATCCCATAATTGGAATTCTTCAACTCCTGTTTGGCGATAGCCTGAAGATGGACCTCATCCGGTCCATCCGCATAGCGCAACGCCCGGGCCCAAGTGTAACTGTCGGCCAATGGCGTGTCGGGTGTCATGCCCATTGCGCCAAAAACCTGCATTGCACGATCCGTAACCTTTGCATGTACCTGGGGCGCCACGACCTTGATCAGGGATATTTCACGGAAGGCCTTTTTCGCCCCCACCTGATCTATTTTCCAGGCCGCCTTCAGGGTCAACAGCCGCGCCTGTTCAATTTCCAACCGGGATTTGGCGATCCATTCACGGATCACGCCTTGTTCCGAGAGTTGCTTGCCAAAGGTCTTCCGTTCCTGAGCACGTTCCACCATCAGGTTCAGTGCCATTTCCGCCGCCCCGATCGAGCGCATGCAATGATGAATTCGCCCGGGCCCAAGCCGCGCCTGAGCCAGCGCAAAACCGCTGCCTTCTTCGCCCAGCAGATTGCCGACCGGGACGCGCACGTCCTTGAACACCAGTTCAGCATGGCCTTCGGGATCGTGCATGTTCAGGATCGTCGGATTGCGCACGATCTCCAAACCGGGCGTATTCTTTGGAACGATGATCATGCTTTGCTGTTTATGGCGATCGGCGTTCGGGTCGGTTTTACCCATGACGATGAACAGTCTGGTATTGGGGTGGCACGCATTGGTGATGAACCACTTGCGGCCATTGACGACGTATTCGTCACCCTCGCGCCGGATGGATGTCGTTATGTTGGTCGCGTCTGAACTGGCCACGTCGGGTTCGGTCATGGCAAAAGCCGAGCGGATCTTGCCGTTCAACAGCGGCACCAACCAGTCTTCGCGCTGTTCGGGCGTGGCGAACATGTGCAGCAATTCCATGTTCCCGGTATCCGGCGCGTTGCAGTTGAAGACTTCCGAAGACCAGCTCACCTGACCCATCAGCTCGGCCAGGGGCGCGTAATCAAGATTGCTGAGCCGCGTTCCGGGCTCATCATCCCGCAAGGAGGGCAGGAACATGTTCCAAAGCCCTTCGGCGCGGGCCAGCGACTTGAGGTCTTCCATGAACGAAACGGGGAAATTGCCGGCTTCTATTTCCTCTTTGTGGTCGCGAATGCGCGGATAGATATGCGCCTGCATGAAGGCTTTCAGCCGGTCGTGCATTTCCGTGGCGCGTGGCGATGGAGCAAAATCCATTGTGATCCTCTTCAGTGAGTTGCAGCAGCGATTTCGTCGAGCGCCATTTGCGCCAGAGGGGCCACCAGCCCCTTGAACGCCATTGCGTTCTCGTTCGATGCGTTTCCCGCCAGCGCACGGCTGTAAACACCCTGTGCAATCGCAGCCATCCGGAAAAAGGAAAACGCCAGATAGAAAGTCCAGTTTTCAATATCCGGCAGGTCACGCAGCGAACAATACCGCTCGATCATCTCAGCTTCGGAAGGGATGTTCAAAGCAGCGCGATCCAGCCCTTGTAGCCCCCGGATCAGACCGGTGGGCGGCAATCTGAGACACACACAGAAATAGCCCAGATCAGCCATCGGGTGGCCCAGCGTCGACAGTTCCCAATCCAGAACCGCGGTGATCTGCGGGGCATCCGAAGCGAAGATAAAATTGTCTATGCGAAAGTCACCGTGGATCAGACTGACCGAACCGTCACCATCGGGCAGGTTGCGGGACAGCCAGCCCATTAGCTGTTCCATCTCGGGAAGATTACTTGTTTCTGCGGCGCGATACTGTTTGGTCCAGCGGCTGTACTGGCGTTGGAAATAGTTTCCCGGCTTGCCGAAGTCCGACAGGCCGACGGCGCCTGTGTCAACCGAATGCAGCGCGGCCAGAACCCGGATCATTTCGTCGAACACCGGATGATGGTCGGCCACGTCCAACTCGGGCAGCGCCGGGTTCCAGAAGATACGGCCCTCCTGGAAGCTCATGACATAGAACATGGAACCGATGACTTCCGTGTCCTCACACAGCACGTAAGGTTTGGCGACCGGAACCGCAGTGCCATGAAGTGCCTTCAGAACACGATATTCCCGATCCACCGCATGGGCCGAAGGTAACAGGTCACCTGGCGGTTTGCGGCGCAGCACGTATTTCGAACCACCGGCCTTCAGCAGATAGGTTGGGTTCGACTGCCCGCCCGAAAACTTTTGATAGGACAATGGGCCGGCGAAGCCTTCGATATGGCGCCCCAAATATGTCGAAAGCCGCTCGGTATCGAGTTCGAGGCCGGATGAGGTCATGCATGAAACTCCGTATTCCGCCAGGATACGATTCAGCTTACCGCCCCCAATGACATTTGTGAAATTTACTTGCATGATCGCCGGTATAAATCTGGTGAATGACATGACGACCAAGCTCAACAAGATAGACCTGAACCTTTTTGTTATTTTTGACGCCATCTACACCGAACGAAATCTGACCCGCGTTGCCGAACGCCTGTCGATCACGCAACCGGCCGTCAGCAACGCCCTGACCCGGTTGCGCAAGACACTGAACGACCCGCTTTTCGTGAAGACCAGCACGGGGATGCAGCCCACGGCCCTGGCAGAGAGCATTTCGGACAGGATCTCAGCCGCTCTTCACCAGTTGCAAGCCGCATCGGCGCAGGGTGAACGGTTCGACCCGTTCACCAGCAAACGGCTGTTCCGGGTCAGTTTGGTCGATCTTCACAGCCTCATCATCCTGCCCGGGCTTTTGTCCGGGTTTCAGCGCACGGCACCCCAGGTCGAACTCAGCCTCGTGCGCATTCCCCGCCGGGATACGCGCAAGGCGTTACAGCAGGGCACGATCGATATCGCGTCGGACATTCCGATGCCGGACAGTTCGGATCTGATCAGCCGGACCATCATGAAGGACCGCTATGTCTGTGCCATGCGACCCGACCACCCGCTGGGTTCGGGCCCATTGACGCTGGAGCGCTATCTTCAGCTGACACATCTGCATGTTTCCTCACGGCCTCAGGGGGCGAGTCCGGTCGACATCGTCCTGCGCAAACTGGGCGCACGGCGCAAACTCGGGCTTCAGATGCAAAGTTATCTGAACATCCGGGATATTCTGCACAAGACAGATATGGTTGCCACGCTGACCGAATGCAGCGCGCGTGAAATGGGGCTGCGCATGTTGAGGCTGCCGGTTGAAGTGCCTCCGATCGAACTTCGCCTTTATCGGCATATCCGGTCCGACGGCGACGAAGCCGTACAATGGATGTTCGACCAAATCGCAGGTCGCACCGTCAGCGCGAACGATACGGAACAGCATCATAGGGTCGATCAGAATTGATACGGAACCCCGGGCAACATGTGTCGTCAGGATATCGGAGGCGCCAACCGTCAGGTCCGCGAAACCTCAAGGTCGAAAACATCACGTATTGATCTGACTTTCAGACTTCTTGGGTAACGCGTCATAGGTCGCCTGAAGATAGGCAAAGCCATATCTTCGGTCAGGCTCCAGATGCGTCCCCTCTGCCCACTCGTTCCACGCGTTTATGAAAACGATTTTTTCGTCGGCACTGTATTTTTCCTGCGCAAGAACCTGGCGGCACAAATGTTCCGTCCAGCGCTTGTAGGCATCAATCGTGAACCGCCCCATAATCCGGGGGGCATCCTGATTGCGCGCGGTATTGTCCCACGAGAGCGTAGAGGACCGAAACAGCTTGTACCGGGGTTCCGGCTTTTGAAGCTCTGCCTCGACCACGGCCTGGTAATCCAGAACGGCTCCTGTGAACTCTGGATTGTAGATCCCCATCTCATCCGTGATGTCGGTGCGCTTTACCTGATGCGGCGGGAACTCCATAGCAGCGTCAAAACCCAGTTTCTCGGGGTCGCCGATATCGAAAGTCTGGGCAGCTATGAGATACAGGTCCGGCTCGCCCCAGCTTTCTGCCTCTTTTCGCCAAGCTGCGGTTGTTTCCTCGATATTCGGTATGATGTTCGCTCGGTACACGATGAAAACCGGTTTCCCATCTATCCGAATATAACGCGGATCATCAAAATATTTGCGTACGTGACGCAGAAGGTTCAGGGAATCCTCGATCGAATGGTTCTGCGCGATAAGAACGTCGTGCGCCCGCCCGTCCCAGCGGCGCGTCCAGTTTTCGTTTGCCCATGTCAGGCAAAACGGCATGTCGACTTCCGGATTGCCTAACATTTGTTCGAGCGGGTGCTCCATCAGGGTCTTTCCGCCGAACCAGTAGTAGTAATAGGAGAACCCTCCTATCCCGTAAGACTTCGCGATCCGCGCCTGTTCGACCATGATTTCTGGCAACCGCAAGTCGTAGTAACCCAGATGAATCGGACAATGAGGTTGGTAATGGCCCGGATAATTCGGGACGGCCTTTCCGACATTGGACCATTCGGTAAAGCCTTTGCCCCACCATTCATCATTCTCTTTGAAGGGATGAAATTGCGGCAGGTAATGCGCAATCGCCCGCACTGCGGGTTCAGCTTTAGCAGGCGGGTCGAAGGGTTTGAATTCGTCGGCCCGACCGATGGCTTCAAAACCCTGCCTGTTGGATTGCCCCGGTTTGTCCCAACCCCTTTTGGGGTCTCTTTTCTTGGCTGAATTTCTGAACCGCCTTGCCGTACGTGGCGACAAAGGTGGGCTGAGTTTCGACGCTGCGGTCAGCAAATAGTAAAGCAGGGTATCTTTGATGGACATGCAGTTTCTCGTACTAAGGCGCGTCGTGCCGACTATGACAAAGAGAACCTGTTTCTCTACGCAATTCACGAGACAGAGTTGCATGAAAAGTACTTGGGACTTTCATGCAACCCAATCCAACGTGGTTTTCTATTTTGTACGGGCCGCGGACAGCCATTGCTTCAGCAAGCGACCGCTGACCGTATCACGCACAAGGCGGAAAGCTCGTTTGGTCAACGGCTTATTGGCACCATATGGGACAGGATGCGCATTGCCTTCCGTAGTTTCGCCACGGCGCGAAATTTCGGGGACACCCACATGCGTCCAGTCGGTCAGCTTTGAACCTTGGAGAGCGGCCTTGGTCGCATGCAAAAACGCATGCCCGTACTCGCGATCCGGTTCCAGATGGCATCCTTCAGCCCATTCATTCCATGCATTCACAAAAACGAAACGTTCTTGATCAGGGAAGTCCTGGGCGGTTTTGCGCAAGGTACGCGAAAGCCAATATTCATAGTTTTCCGGCGTTCCGTTCAAAACGATCATAGCATTTTCCTTCCGCCGGGCAGTGTTGTCCCAGGACGGAAAAACCGACCGATGAACGTTGTTCTCAGGCCCATAGCTGTGACCCAGATACTGTTCTGCGATGTCGGAAAAATCGACGCAGTGGCCTTGGAAATCGTCGAACAAGTCCACTTCTGGCGAGAGGTTGGGCACGTTGATGCTGTGGGGCGGGAACTCAACACCGGAATCAAACCCGTATGACGCGTAATCCCAGTTTCGGTGCGTCAGCGCACAGGCCAGATGTATTTTCGGAATTCCAACAGACGCGCAATAGTCACGCCAAACCTGCACGGTTTTGCGCGAGTTCTTCAGATGCTGCGGCCGATAAACAATTAGGAACGGAGCGCCATCTACCGTTATGTAGCGGGGATCCCGGAAAAACGGCTCGATCGACTTAATGAACTCCAGATCATCTTCTGGCTTGTATTTCTGTTCAATGAGAATCTCGTGCTCGGCCGCATCCCAGCGGCGTGTCCAGTTCTCATTCGCCCAGCAAAGGCAGAACGGCATATCGCTTTCGGGATCCGCAAGCATTTCGTCGACGGGCCGCTCAAGAAGTCTTTTCCCGGAAAACCAGTAATAGTGATAGCAGAATCCATCAATTCCGCTGGCTTTGGCCATCTCAATCTGCTCAAGCCGCGTTTCGCGGACCCGCAGGTCATAAAACCCCAAATCCGTAGGAAGATGAGGTTGATAATGCCCGGTGAAAAGCGGCTTTGCTTTTGCAACATTTGTCCACTCGGTGAACCCTTTGCCCCACCATTCATCGTTCTCCGGGATCGGGTGGAACTGAGGAAGGTAGAAGGCAATTGTCCTGATTTTGCCGAATTCGCGATCCGCGGTGTTTGAGGACATTACTTCTTCAACCCCAACAGCCGCGCCAGCGATTTTTTTTTCTTCTTGGCCAGTGGTCCGGGCTCGACTCGGGAAGCGGTGCTCGTGTCCACCGGCCCGATAGTCGATTGCAGATCAATCTCTTCGGACAGGGGCAGACCTGCCATCATGTTGGTCCAATGCTGCCGGGTCTCTTCATCGGGTTGTTCGACGGGCAAGCCCATCAGGTAGATGTCATTCTCAGCGCGTTCCTTGGGGACCGATCTGCTTACGACCTGGAAAACATGGGAATAGCGATTGCGCTGCAATGCGGCCTGAACATCCTGTGGCAAACGGCTCCAGCGTTGACAAAACTCCGTCATCTCTGGCGTACGAACCACGAACTCAGCTTGTTCAATGCTCATACCCTGCGAATTAAGCAGATGCTGTACGTTTTTGATGCCGAAAAACCGGACATGGGTCCGATCCAGCAGGCCCCAGTCACGGTATTCGAAATCTTCATCGACAAGACAACCGGCAATGGCTGCATGGCCAACATGCGGCAACGAAAGAATCACCGATCCCGTGTCGTTCAACAGCGATTTCATGCCTGAAAGAACGCTCCACGGGTCGTAAACGTGTTCCAGAACGTCCGCTGCGATCACGTAGTCGAATACCCCGTCTTTCTCGCGAACGATGTCACTCCATGAAGCATCGTTGAGATCCATCGGGTACACAGAACGTGCAAACGGCTTTAGCTTTTCGATCGCCGAAGGGTCGATCTCAAGCGCCACAACATCACATTCCAATGTGCCGGAAAGATGGCGTGTGATCGAACCTGGCCCGGCCCCAATCTCAAGCACCTTGGACCCGGGCTTTACCATGCGCAGCACGCGTGCGGGTGCTACATCACTGTTCATATCAATGTCGTATTCGTAAGTGTGTCTATCGCTCACTGCAATTCTTCCGTGATGCTTATTTCGTGCTTCAATTCGGCTGCTATATAGTTTGGTCTGGTTCTGCAATCCCCAATACCAAACCGATACGTAAGGCTTTGGATGTTGTACCCTAATTATGCTCAGTTCAGCAGTCACTGTTGCACAAAACTCCTTTAGCAGCAATGACCCCTCGCCCGGGGGTTATTCACACCAATTACGCTGTGCAACCAACGTCTAAGAAACCTATTTTGACTGAGTTCTGTTTTGTAGCCTTTTCAGCAATAGTACCGGTGCACGCATGAGCGTCGAATGGAGCCTCGTGGTTTCCTGCCGAATTTCAGTGGAGGTATGCTTAATACATTTTTTCAATAACTTACCGATATCTCGAGAAACCACGGTTTGAGCACTTTATGGCTTGCAATTGCGCGCTGGATGCTGAGCGGAAAGGCTTGCGTCTGCAACAATTTGCTGAGCCTACAGATCACCGCCAACGCATTCACCCTGGCAAATAGATTACGCCAGAATTCCGATATCGCCTTAAGGGCATGTAACGACTTACTGGTTTCAACCCGGCGACAAGCAACAATCTGCTCATTCACCACGGCCGCCGGAAATCGAAAAAATCCAAGGAGGAAATCCTGCCGCTCCGATCAAAAAAGGCTTTGCATCCCCTAACGCGGCTTTGCCATTCTGCCATGCTTGATGATCGGTTTTCTGCCTTCGTCTCACCGGGGAAAAACCATTTCAATCATTTCTCAGATTGCCGCCGCTGAACGCACAGGATCACAGACCGTATTCAGCAGCCCGGATCCGTCGTACTGGAACCGGGGTTGACCCTAACTGTGTTTGCGAGGAAGTAACGATCAGGCCCATTCCACAGATACGGCAGGCAGGATTGTCACAGATTACGATCATAAGCGTTTGTTACAACAGCAGTGGTGTACTGCCGGAGATGCTGAATTCCATCCCAGAGGGCGTGCCAACAATTTTGGTCGACAATGGCTCGGATGATATAGAAGCGGTTCGGCAAATGGCCGAGGCACATGGCGCAACTCTGATCGAAAGCCCCGACAACATCGGGTTTGGCCGCGCATGCAACCTTGGTGCCGCCAAGGCGACAACGGACCTGCTTTTATTTCTGAACCCGGATTCCCACTTGCTGCCCGGAGCATTGGACGCGTTGCAAGAGGGGGCCGACAATCATCCCGATGCGTCAGCCTTCAACCCTGCAATTCTGGACCGGAAGGGGGCACCTCGTTTCAGGCGATACAGTGTGATCATTCCCCGAAATGAAACCCTGCCCAGGAAAACAGCCGATTCCGACTTTGAATTGCCGGTCCTCGTCGGCGCCGCCTTCCTGGTCCGCCGCGAAGCGTTCGAAGCGGTCGGCGGGTTTGATCCCGAAATCTTTCTGTATCATGAAGACGATGATCTGAGCCTGCGGCTCAAAGCCGTTTGCGGGCCACTTTACTACGTTCACAACGCTCAGATGCGCCACGCCAGAGGCAAATCCTCGCCGGGAAGCCCAGCCATCGCTGGCCTGAAGGGCTGGTATATGGGGCAATCGCGCGTTTACGTCGCCCGCAAGCATGAAGTCCCGATGGCCTTCGGTCGGGCCCTGGCATCGGCGCTACTGCAAGTGCTGTCTCCGGCTGTTTTGTTTTCAGCGAGAAAACGCGCCAAACAATGGGCCTTCTTGCGCGGCGTTTGGCATGGACGGAATGCCCGACCAGCCCCGTTCAGACCTTGATCACAAAGCGTGAAGCAGTTTGCAGCCCACGCAAATTCCAGCCTGAACACGTAACCATGAGACAGGTCGCGGCCTAGCTCAGAAGCCCTTTCAGATAGGTGCCGTAAGTGGACTTGGCGAACAGGCGCGCGCGAGCCTCAAGAGCCTCGTCGTCGATCCAGCCATTTGCCCATGCGATTTCATCCAGGCTACCGGTCTGCATACCCTGACGTTCCGTGATCGTGCGCACGAAATTTCCCGCATCCAGCAAAGACCCGTGCGTGCCGGTATCCAGCCAGGCAAAACCGCGCCCCATGGTCTGCACATCCAGCAAACCTTCGTCCAGATACATTTCCAGCAGCGACGTGATTTCCAGCTCGCCGCGATCTGACGGTTTGACCTCATGTGCGCGGGCCGGAGCGTCGCCATCCAGAAAATAAAGACCCGTCACCGCGTAATTCGACGGAGGCACCTTGGGTTTTTCGACGATCGCGCGGGCTTTGTTCCCTTCGAAATCCACAACGCCGTAGCGTTCTGGATCAGCGACCCGATACGCAAAAACCGTACCGCCGCGCTTCAGTTGATCCGCCTCGAGCAGCAGGTCCGGAAGGCCATGTCCGAAGAAGATGTTGTCACCCAGAATCAACGCAGACGGGGCACCGTCCAGAAAATCCTCGGCCAGAGTATAAGCCTGCGCCAGACCGTCAGGAGACGGTTGTACGATCCATGTCAAGGACAAACCGTATTGACTGCCATCTCCCAACAGGCGCTGAAACTGATCCTGATCCTGGGGGGTGGTGATGATCGCGATTTCGCGGATCTGCGACAGCATCAAAACACTCAGCGGGTAAAAGATCATCGGCTTGTCGTAGATCGGCAGCAATTGCTTCGATATCGCCATGGTGATCGGGTAAAGCCGGGTTCCGGACCCACCGGCAAGAATAATGCCTTTGCGCTGCATAATCTGTCCTTTCAAGGTTCAGCTGGTCGCTGACTTCAACTCGCTCAATATCTCGGCCAGTCCGGCTTTCCAGTCGGGTCTCTGGATTCCGAACACATTTTCCAGCCGCGAACAGTCCATACGTGAGTTCAGCGGCCTGGGTGCCGGCGTTGGGTAAGCCTCAGTTGGAATATCCTCGATTTCGACCGACAAGCCGGATTGAGAAACAACTTCACGGGCGAAATCCGCCCAGCTGGCATCAGGTGCACCGGAATAGTGAAACACCCCCCCTTTGGCTTCGAGGCCAGCCTTGGCCATTTTCAGCAAGGTTTCGGCGATGTCTGCAGCAGGTGTTGGCCCGCCGATCTGATCTGCGACGATGGTCAGCTTGTCACGGGTTTCTGCCAGTCGGCGAATGGTCTTTGCAAAGTTCTTTCCGTGGGCCGAAAACACCCAGCTTGTGCGCAAAATGGCATAGTGACCGCCAGCCTCTGCGATCTGGTGTTCGCCGTCCAGCTTTGTTCGACCATAGGCCCCCAAGGGCCCGGTGGGGTCATCGGTGTTCCAGAGGGTCGTACCAGAGCCGTCAAAAACGTAATCCGTGGAAATATGCAGAAAAGGCAGGTCGCGGGCCGCGGCGGCGCGCGCCATTGCACCGGGTGAATCTCCGTTGATCCGTTGCGCCAGGTCGCTTTCCTCTTCGGCCTGGTCCACCGCCGTATAGGCGGCCGCATTGATGATCACGTCCGCATCCGTATGCCGGATGGCGTCTGCACATTGCGACGGGTCAGACAGGTCCGCCGCGGCGCGATCCAGAGCTTCAACCAGGACACCATGCGCCTGTCCGCGACGTCGCAACTCGGTCGCCACCTGCCCCCCGTGGCCGAACACCAGCGCCTTCATTTGGCAACACCCAGCCGCTCACCCACGCCACTGCGGGCCCGCAAGGCGTTCAACCATGCGCTGTTGTCCAGATACCACTGAACCGTCTGTTCCAGCCCGGTTTCAGGCGTGTAGGAAGGACGCCAGTTCAGTTCGGTGCGAATCCGGGTCGGATCGATGGCATAACGCTGATCGTGACCGGGGCGGTCAGCGACGAACGTGATCAAATCCGCATAGGGCGTTTCACCCGGCTTGAGGCGATCCAGGATCGAACACAGCATTCTGACAAGATCAAGATTGGTCATCTCATTCTCGCCACCGATATTGTAGCTGCGGCCCAGTTCACCCTTTTCGAGCACCAGCAACAGGGCTTCGGCATGGTCATCGACATGCAGCCAGTCGCGAATGTTGTCGCCTTTCCCGTAAATCGGGATCGGTTTGCCCGCCAGCGCGCTGAGGATGACAACGGGGATCAGCTTTTCCGGAAACTGGTAAGGGCCGTAGTTGTTGGAGCAATTGGTAAGAACCACTGGCAGGCCGTATGTTTCACGCCACGCCCGCACGAGATGATCCGATCCCGCTTTCGAGGCCGAATAGGGTGAGTTCGGCTGGTATGGGCTGTCTTCGGTGAAAAACCCGGTTTCTCCCAAGGACCCAAAGACCTCGTCGGTTGATATGTGATGAAACCGGAAATGCTCGGGCCGGCCGGCACCCAGCCAATAGGCGCGTGCTGCTTCCAGCAATACATAGGTCCCGGTCAGGTTCGTGTCGATGAACGCGGCCGGGCCATCGATCGAGCGGTCAACATGGCTTTCAGCGGCCAGATGCATGATCGCGTCTGGCTGGTGCCTGTCCAGTATCGCCGACATGGCGGCGGCATCCCGGATATCCGCATGTTCAAAAACGTATCCCGGCGCATCCGCGACAGAGGCAACATTGTCCAGACAGGCCGCGTAGGTCAGGGCATCGACATTGACGACCGAATGCCCATCGGCAATCGCGCGACGGATAACGGCAGAGCCGATAAAGCCCGCCCCGCCCGTAACCAGAATTTTCATTGTGTGTCCTCGAATACGAAAGGAGATTCAATTTCGCGCAGAAGTGGTGCGATCCGATCTTTCTCGGACAGCTGGGGTTCTGAATTGCTCTGTGGCCATTCAATGCCGATATCGGGATCGTCCCAACGAACCGCGCCTTCGGTTTCCGGCGCGTAGGTATCAGAACACTTGTAGACGATCTCGGTCTCCGGCTCCAACGTCACGAACCCATGCGCGAACCCCGCAGGAACCAACAGCATCCGCCCGTTTTCGAAACTCAGTTCTTCACCGACCCAGTGACCATAGGTGGGCGAGCCTTTGCGGATATCGACCGCGACATCAAACAGCCGCCCACGACCGCAGCGTACTAGCTTGGCCTGCGCCCTTGGCGGAGCCTGAAAATGCAATCCGCGTACCGTGTTCACCGTGCTCGAAAGGGAATGATTGTCCTGAACGAATTGCGTATGAATCCCTTGTGCCGCAAAACTGTCGGCATTGTAGGTTTCCTCAAAGAACCCGCGATGATCGCCGAAACGCTTCGGCGTGATCAGTTTCACTTCCGGAATGGAAAGCGCCAATATTTCCATTGTTACTAATTTTCATCTCTGTGTTGATGTCTCGGCCTGCTATGTCACATTTGCTCCACCGACGCCAAGACCTATGTTGTCCGATCAGCAATTTGAGCGGCTTATCGGTTCTGAAGGTCAGGCGATTATCGCAGGCAAGTTGCGATTCTGGTAGAATTCATTGAAATTATTGGACCATCTCCGCATGAAAACTCAGGGATGGAACAGATAGTGAAGCCGCAGACGCGCCAACGCTTGGGTCGAAACCAAAAGCACCGCGACATGGGGCGGTATTCGAGCGCTGAGGCTGGGACGTGTCAATTTGGCCGCAAAAGCCGATCCACACCTTACTGCTTAAAAAGGTACAAGCCTGCTTTGGCCGAGATATCTTTCGGCGCTCAGGCCGCTTCGAGATTTCCCAACAGGATGGAGGTCATGTCCACGTTGATGACCCCATCCACCGCCACGACGTCGACACCTGTCTGATAGGTTACATTGTCTCTGGTAATCCCTGAAAGGTCCGCGTTCTCATCCAGAAATACCCATTCAGGGTCATGGGCCGTGGACTGCCCAACGGCGACTTGCAAAATTGCAAGCGCATCCAGGGCGTTCACAGTGCCATCCCTGTTGACGTCTGCGGCTATCAGGTTTTCCGCGGTCGCGGGACCCCATGTCGGATCAAGACCAACCGAGATGCGCAACACTTGCAAAGCGTCCAGCGCGTCAATCTTTCCGCTTGCCGTGGAATAGTGTTTGGTGATGTCCAGCACTCCGGGAAAGGTGCCATCGGGCAATTCCAGATCAAACCGCCCCTGATCATCTGCGGTGGCGGATACCGTGCCCCCGCCGTCCGGCGTGAACCGGATTTCCGCATCCGTCAGCCCCGGATTCGCAGCCTCGCTGTCCACCGTAATCTGCCCGACCAATCCATCGGAGCTGCCCGGTGTCTGCCCGCCCAGGTCCCCGAAATCTACCGGGATGTGATCCGGTCCGGTGAAGCCTGCGCCAAAGATATCCGTGCTTGTCAAAGCGCCGCCCGAGGCGGATTGGACCTGCACGACCTCGCCACGATATTCGATCCGAGCCCCGTTTGCCGTGCTGGTAAAGGTCAGTTGCTGAGGCGACCGCAACAGCAGGTAGTCGAACATATCCAGACGATCCACGCCCGCCTGAAAATCGGTTATTGTGGTCAGACCACTACCGGACTGCATCACGAAAATGTCGGCCCCTGCACCACCCGACATCGTCGTCGCACCCTTCCCCGCGATGAGAATGTCGTCTCCGGCGCCTCCCAGAAGGGTCGTGTCCAGAATACCGCCGCTGAGGATATCGTCCGACGCGCTTCCGTTCACGGTACCGAATCCCTTGCGCACAACACCCAGATCATCGACCGGGACCGTCAGGACGTTCACCCCGGCATCCTGTTGTGATGTCACGAGAATTTGCAGCTCGTCGCCTACATGTGCAACCGCCAGCGATTCGACATTCTGCAATCCACTGGCCAGCGTATCCGCGAAACTGTCCATATGAACAAGTTGACCTTCCGGTGTCAGAGTGAACAGAGACAGGCCATCATCGCCGCCGCCTGCAACCACAAAGACCCGGCCGTTCACATCTATGACCGCCAGATCCTGAACCGATTCAAACCGCGTGTGAAGCGTATCAAGCACATGGTCCGTCGCCTTCAAACTTCCATCGCTGTTCAATTGAAGAACACTGAGAGAGTTGCTGCCGGACCCCGCCACCACGACCCAGGATTTACCGTATGCCTCTACGGTCTGGACATCCGTTGGAGTAGAAACACCTAGGGTTCCGAGCGCCGAATCATTGTTGATCTCGGTTAACGTGCCGGTGCCGGAATCGATGCGATATGTCGAAACAGCGTTCGTTGCCGCGTCACTTGAGATCAGAAAAGTTTCCGAACCCGACCGCAACGTCTGCATGGCATCCGCCGTGCCGGCAATCAAACCCGCAAGACTGAGCGTCCCGTTCGCGTTCACATGGTAGGTTCCGATATTGCCGGTATCCTCATGCGCCATCGCAAGGACATCCGAAGAGCCAAGTGAAAACTGTACGATGGCCGAGATATCTCCGCCTCCGTTGAGCACACCCGTTTCCTTCAGGTTACCGATCGTTCCGTCCGCGTTCACGTCATACCCGACCAGGCCCGTGGCAGTATTGATGTCGAGCGCGATCTGCTCGGTTCCCCCCAGCGTTATCGGCGTGGCACTGCGCCCCACCTGAAAGGTGATCGAACCGCTGTAATACTCGGTATCAACCAGCTGCGGCAGGGCACCGTCGACCAGCCGCCAGACCGCGACGCCGCCACCCGGGCCGGTCACCGTGTAGAGATACGTATTCCCGTTAAGCGTTTTTAAAGCCGTATCGCCGATACCTGAATCGAGCGCCGTGCTCCCCGTTGCCACTACACTTTCGAACTGAAGCATCACAGCCATCACCTCCCGCGCCACCCCTGGCAGTTACGGCAAGATGACCAGATGAGCAGACCGAAACCGAAGCAGAATTGTGGTGAAAACGAGAAGTTCGGTTTCAGTTTAACTCAATTTTTTCAGGTCCGATCGCTACGGCAACAAATGGGAAAGACAGATGAGCAAAACGCCAAACAGCACATCCTTTCCTGTTGCGATGATCGCGGACACCACATGCGAGGGCAAGATGACCAAAGCACCTGAGGCCAACAATCGTCCGGCGGCTGACTCGACGGACGGAGATCGCAAATCTCAAGTTCAACAATGGATCAATGGTAAACTTGGTCGTTGGGCGGGTCGAGGCGCGGCTGGCAGCCTCATGTCCACGTTGATGGCCTTGCCTGCCTTGTCACAAGCAACCATCGAAGAGCTTTACGCCTTCCAGTTCGCAGAGACAATTCCGGGTGTACGCTCCGCCAAGTTGCTGAAAAACGGCGATGTTCTTCTGAAAATGGCGGACGGTCGGACGATGATCGTGGCGGCGGAAAACGTGCAGGTTCTGGACAGCGGCGCAATCATGATCGCGGAAGCGGCGGTTGCTGAAATCGCCCAGTTCAGCGCAGCTGAAGCCGGTGCAGCAGCTGGCGGAATCAGCGGCGCCGGGGCTGCATTGGGCGGCCTCGGGCTGGCCGGCGCAGCTGCCGCTGCGGGCGGAGGCGGTGGCGGCGGCGGCGATTCCCCGGAACCTGTCGCGCCAGCGCCTAAACCCCAACCCCAACCGGAACCGAGCTATACCAGCCTGAACCTGGCCGAACTTCAGGCAACGGCATTGAACAGTGCCATTACCAATGCCGCCGCACCCGAAGGAACATCGATAGTCGAGGTCACGATAGGTTCGCTGGTCAAAACCGTAACACCCAACGATGACGGCAGTTGGAGCATTTCTCTCACTGCGGCCGAAGCAAATGCGCTTCCGCAAGGCGTCTCTACGGTGACAGTCAGACATCTGGACGATTCAGGCACGGAACTGTCCAGCGAATCCGTCAAGTTCGATATTGATACAATTCCTCCAACCCTGTCGATCACCGGGTTTTCCGATGGCGCTGTTTTGAATTCGATCGAACAGGCAACGGATCTGACGGTCACCGGAACAACCGATGCAGAAGACGGGCAGACCGTTACCGTCTCAATGAACGGGCAAAACTATTCGGGAACGGTATCCAATGGACAATGGAGCGTCACCGTTCCGGCGGCAGACCTCTCAGCCCTTCCTGATGGCGCGACGATTGCCGTTACGGCGGATGTTGCCGACGCGGCGGGAAATTCAGCACCACAGGCGAGCGGGAGCTTCGATACTGATTTCACTGCACCAACTGTTTATCTGGATCCCGTGGCTGGCGGCTCGATAGAACTGATCGACGTAGCCGGCGACCTGGCCTTGACCGGTTCCACCACGGCAGAGGATGGTCAGACCATCATCGTCACGTTCAACGGACAAGTGCATACAGGCACCGCTTCTGGCGGAAGCTGGAGTGTAACGATCCCCAATTCCGATCTGAGCAGTCTTTCCACCGGAGTACCTGCATCTGTTCTGGTAGCCGTCGAGGACGTGTCGGGCAATCCGGCAGTGCCGCTTCTAGTATCGGTTCCCGTAGACCTGACCGGTCCTTCCATTTCGATAACACCGCTTCCTGTTGGTTCCGTACTGAACGCAACCGAAGCCGGATCCGACTTGACCATCAGCGGGCTGACGTCAAATGTTGAGGATGGCCAGCAAGTTACCGTAACCCTCGATGGTCAAACATATTCCGGAACAGTATCCGGCGGGGCTTGGAACGTGACTGTGCCAGCTGGGGATCTGGCGTCCTTGTCGGATGGAGGCAACTTCTCTGTTACCGCAGATGTCGACGACGCCAGTGGCGTGACGGCACCGCAGGCCGCAGTGACACTTTCCAAGGATGTGACCGCGCCGACGCTCAGCATCGACAGTTTCTCGGACGGAGCTGTCATGAATGCAGCCGAGCGGGCCACGGATCTTTCCATCTCGGGCAGTACGACAGCTGAAGACGGACAAATCGTAACCGTCAGTCTGAACGGGCAGTCCCATAGCGCAACGGTTTCTGGCGGCAATTGGAGCGTAACTGTACCTGCTACGGATCTGACAGGTCTATCTGACGCGTCGACGGTCACCGTAACTGCGGATGTCTCGGACGCTGCCGGGAATCCGGCTCTGCAAGCGAACAACAGCTTTACCACCGATTTCACGCCACCGACGATCGGAATTTCAACCGTATCCGACGGGGCCGTCATGAACGCCGTTGAACAAGGAACCGACCTGACGGTGTCAGGAACTTCCGATGCGCCGGACGGAACAGTTGTTACCGTCGAAATCACGCGCGCTGACGGCACTACGGACGTCACCGGAACGGCAACGGTAACCGGGGGCACTTGGACCTATACGGCAACCGTGACAGATTTGTCTGCCCTGCAAGACAACGAGACTTACAATATCAATGCGTCGATCTCGGACGCGGCGGGAAACAACAATCAAACCACGACAAGCTTTGCCACTGACTTCACAGCACCTTCGATAACCATAAACAGTCTGCCTGTGGGTGCCGTGTTGGACGTGACCGAGAGGGGCGTGGATCTTGCAATCTCAGGCACGACCACGGCTGAAGATGGCCAGACCGTTTCGGTCACATTCGGCGGGCAAACCTATACAGGCGTTGCATCAAATGGTTCGTGGGCAGTTACCGTTCCAGCAAGTGATCTTGGAATGCTCTCTGACGGAACGAGCTATACCATTTCCGCCACTGTTGACGATCTGGCCGGAAACAGCTCGGCCGCGGCGAACAGCTCACTTTCCACAGATTTTCGCCCCCTGTTGACGTTGAACGATGTCGGGGTCAACAATTCGATTGGTCTTGCCGATGCCAAAGCTTCCGGAATTACTCTCGGCGGGTCATCGACCGGATTGTCAATCGGCCAGTCGGTGGATGTCACGTTAAACGGCAGTTCGGTCGGATCTGCAACGGTGGCCGCAGACGGATCCTGGTCGCTGGCTGTCGCGGCGTCCGACTTTTCGGCAGTGGAGGCAGGTGATGACCTTGTCTTTTCCGCGCAGGCGACCGTCGCGGGTGGACCAGATCCGCTGCCGGTTTCCGAGCAGGCCGTTGCGCATGAACCCGCCGCCTATGTGATCTCTGAAGTTGGGCGCTCGGGATCTACGGTGACATTCGCAATCCATGCCGAAGCCGACCGCGATATCTCTGACGGTCTGGCTTTGACGGCAGAGCTCGGATTTGACCCTTCGGTTGTCACATTCAACACGGCGTCGGTTTCGGAAAACAACGCCTTCGATTTGTTCTTGGCCAGCCCGGGCGCCGGGGGCGCGATGAATTTTGCTGGCGCGGCGACAACCTTTACAGATCTTTCTCAGCCGCTTGTCACTTTCACGATGACGATCCAGGACTCCAGCCAGCCTATTGAGCTGACAATCAAAACGTCTGATGGCGGGCCAACGACAGTGCAGTTTGGCACCATTGGCGATGACACGCTCACCGCTGCGAATACGGACACCATCACGCGCGGCGGTGACGGCGACGATACCATTGATGTTTCTGCGGCAGGGCGAGACATCGTCGTCTTCGAGGCCGACCCGGCCAGCAATGGTACAGACACTGTGACTGGCTTTACGATTGGCCCGGCTGCGGATGTAACCGACGCATTGATGTTCCATGGGCTGGACACCAATACGCTTCGCGGTGATGGCACCGGATTCGAATTGCTTTCCACCGGAGACACGTTGGGCACGAACACCGGATTTGTCGGCCTCAGCACGGTACTCACCGACCTCAACCTCAGCACAATCGAAGCCGCTGTCGAGAGTCTTGCCGGAGCCATGGCGGGCGATGAGCTTTACGTGATGGCAACCGACGGAACAGACAGTGTTCTGGTCAAGGTAGATTTCCAGGCGGCGAACGATGCCAGCGTTGAAACCGTGGCCACGTTCCAAGACCTGAGCGATCTGAGCGGCCTGACCGCAGATAACATCCTGCACACCGACCCGACCGGGGCAACGGCCTGATCCAGACCGGCGCACATACAGACGTAATTCAACATCATGAGGCGGTTATGGCACAGAATGGATTAACTCCGGTCAGTCTTGGACGACATGGTCATCGGTTCTGGAGGCGGTTCACCTCGTTCGATTTCGCACGGACTATGGCAGATTGCCCTGTGGTCGAACTAGAAATTCTTCAGGCCGCCGCCACATTTCCAATCACTTTTCGGAAATCTGAACACGGGTTTTATCCAGTGGTTGTATTGTCCGTGCAACCGGACCAGCCTACGCCATTTGTGTCAGCACATGGCAAATGGCTCGCGACTTATGTGCCATGCGTCTTGCGCTGTGCTCCGTTCCGGCCACGACTGACTGAACCGGATGGTAACGGCCGTGACGAATTGCTTGTCGACGAAACGGCGGGGCTTATCACTGACAATCCGGAAGACGAGGTATTCTTCGACAAATCAGGTCAACTTGCGCCGGAACTGAAAAAAGTCGCAGCTTTCTTTCGCGCCCTGAAAGAGTCGATGAAACACACAACGCATCTGTGTCGTGTTCTTGCTGACATGGGATTGTTTGGTTCACTGACCACTTTTCAGGGAGTTGAGTTTCCGAGCGGGCATTTTGGCGTCACGCAGAACGCCCTGGAGAAAATTCCCCGCGCGCACTTGTCACTGCTTACTTCGAATGGGGGGTTGCGACTGATTCACGCTCATCAGATTTCGCTGACCCACAGTATCTGGCTGACACACGCACATGCCCGCGCGCATCGGGAAGCTGATACTTCTCTGACACAACAGACCACCGGTGTTTCAGGGTTCTTGGACGCGTTGGTTGCGGCGCAACAGAAAGAAGAAGCCATGGACCATTGCAGGCAGGAGGGTCATCATGCGTTCCTGTAAAGCAGTTTTGTCCTGGGTTGCGTTCGCTCTGCTCGCAATACCGTTGTCCGCCTGCACGCCCCCTCCTGATTTGACTCTAGTGGCAGTGTCTTTTGCACCCGGGACCACCGGTGCCGGGGCAGTAAAGCCATCGTTAAAGCTCAGCAGTAGTGCATTCGGGCAACGCGTGCGCCAGGCGGTAGAGACAAGCCCGACATTGGCGCAAAGCAATACAAGGATGGATATCGCATCAGCCAATCAAGATGCAGCGGAAGGCGCCTTTCTTCCGCAGATTTCGTTGGGAATAAATGCACGGTCCGAACGGGTCGAATCGGACATTGCAGATGTTTCACCCTATCTGAGAATTTCACAATTGGTTTATGACGGTGGGGCTGCCTCGGGGGATCTGACGGCAGCCCGGGCACGTGTTCTGGAAACACGGGGCGATCAAATTCAGACGGCATCAGCCACGGCGCTGGCCGCCATCGAGACCTATGTGCTTGTCATTGATCAAAGAAAGTTACTCCGCATCGCGGCTGACAATGTCTCGGTTCATGAAGAACTGGTGCGTCAGATTTCGGACCGCACAGCGGGCGGCGCCGGTTCAAATGCAGATGTTCTGACCGCGCAGTCCAGAATGGCAGATGCACGCACAAGACTGGCTGACGCACGATCACGAACTGATCGGGCCGAAGCGCGGTTTCGAGAAGTGTTCGGGACTTTTCCCGGCTCATTGCCCCCTCCTGTACCAGCTCCACCGCTGAATAGAAGTGATGCCCAGATCGTAATGAACAGCCCTCAGATCCGCAGGGCGGATGCCCGCTTGCTGGCAGCCAAAGCCGAATGGTCGGCCGCGCAGGCACGGCGCAAACCGAACGTTCGGGTCGCCGCATTTGCCAACCAGGATGACACTCGGGACGCAAATTTTGGCGTGGATCTTTCTTTCAACTACGAGCTTGACAGCACCGGCCAACGCCGCGCCGCCATCGCAGCAGCAGAAGCCAAAGTGAAAGAAGCGGAGTTCGCGAGAGAGCAATTGGTTCGCGAAATCATGCGGGAGCTGGGCTTTATTCGATCCGATCAAAAAGCAGGCGCAGAACGGCTGCGCGCGGCCCGTATTGCGGCAGCTGCCAATGCCGACAGTGTTACTGCATCCCGCGCACAGTTCTCGATTGGGCGTCGCAGCCTGATCGAAATTCTGGACGCTCAACGCGATTACGTAAATGCGCAAGAACGCCTGATTCTGGCCGAA
Source organism: Ruegeria sp. THAF33 (assembly GCF_009363615.1). Lineage (NCBI taxonomy): Bacteria > Pseudomonadati > Pseudomonadota > Alphaproteobacteria > Rhodobacterales > Roseobacteraceae > Ruegeria > Ruegeria sp. THAF33. The sequence continues at coordinate 648,476 of NZ_CP045385.1, forward strand.
CAGAGTTATTTTCTGACCAACTACGCGGCACTGAGCCTTACCGGAGACATTCTGGACCTGCTCGGACTTTCGCTTGGCAATTGGAACGAGGTGAAATGAGCACGTTGAAATCAATGCCGGATCGCGCCCGTTTGACATGCTACGAAGCCTGCATTCTGAATATCGCCGCGACGCTTGAACGCCCTCTGACCCTTGCAACGATCCAGGCGTCGCAGACCGGTTCGGACGGGGATCTGACTGTTCGTGACATCCTCTCGGTGGCGGAAAACACAGGTCTACAGGCGGGCTATGGCGCGCGGCGCATCGCGAGTTTTGACGAAGCATTGGCTCCGGCCTTGTTGCTGATGACCGAAAACAAGGCGGTTGTGTACCATGGCCGCGCAAAAAACGGTGCCTTGCTGGTCTATGACCCGGAACTTGGCGAAGGAATCGGCGAAGCTTCAGAAGAACAGCTGGCCAAGTCCTACACCGGTTTCGCTGTCTTGTTTCGGCGAAATCATACAGATGAATTGGACACCGGTCACACGGCTTACCGAGGTCATTGGTTTCGCGCGGCGCTGTCCGCCAATCGATGGACTTACATACAAGTTGCTCTCGCTGCGGCACTGGCAAACCTTCTTGGCTTGTCGACCTCAGTTTTTATCATGGTTGTCTATGATCGCGTGTTGCCCAATGAGGCAACCGAATCGCTCATTGCCTTGACGGCGGGCGTGGCCTTGGCGCTGCTATTTGACTTCGCGCTAAAATTGCTGCGAGCAGCGTTCATCGACAAGGCCGGGCAAAAAGCCGACTTGCTCATGGGGCGGCGAATTTTCGACCACGTTCTGAATATCCAGATGAAGTCACGCGCGGGTTCCACCGGCGCTATGACCAGTACCATCCGTGAGTTCGAGACCCTGCGTGAGTTCTTCACGTCCGCAACGCTTGTTGCCGTCGTGGATCTGCCGTTCATCTGGTTGTTCGTGTTTGTGATTTACCTGGTCGGCGGACAACTGGCATTGGTCCCGGCTCTGGCCGTGCCTGTGGTTCTGCTGACAGGTTTGGCCGTACAGCCGCTTCTGTCCCGCATGGCAGAAAAGAGCCTGTCTGACGGGCAATCCAAACAATCGGTCCTCGTAGAAGCTGTCTCGGGCCTTGAAACTATAAAGACAACGGCCGCGGGCCGGCAAATGCGTTCCCGATGGGAGCAGGCGATAGAACGGCAATCCTCGCACGGTGCTCAGAGCCGGGCCGTTACACAATTTGCTCTTAACCTCACCGGTTTTACGCAACAAGCGGCACAGGTGTTGATCGTATTTTATGGTGTTTTTCTGATCACAGACGGTCAGACCAGCATGGGCGCTTTGGTTGCCTCGGTGATGCTGACAGGGCGGGCACTGGCACCTTTGGGGCAGTTGGCGCAAACGTTGACAAGGCTTAACCAAGCCCGAAGCGCATACCGAAACCTCAACGCGCTGATGATGGCGGAAAGCGAACGCCCACAAGGCCGAACATGGGTGAACCGGCCCCATTTCAAAGGGGCGATCGCCTTCAACAACGTGTATTTTTCCTACCCTGATCAGGGGGAAGATACCCTGCAAGGCGTTTCATTCACGATCAAACCGGGTGAAAAGGTGGCGATCCTGGGTCAGATTGGCTGCGGGAAAAGCACCATCGCACGTCTTTTGCTTGGATTGTACGCGCCGCGTGTAGGATCTGTCACATTCGAAGGCCTTGATATCCGCCAGATCGATCCTGGTGATCTGCGACGCAATATCGGATCCGTCCTGCAGGATATATGGCTCTTTTCCGGATCAGTCCGGGACAATATCGCAAGCGGCACAATCCGGCCAAAAGATCACGAACTGATCGAAGCAGGCCGCGCCGCCGGGGTTGAGGATTTCGTGGCCAACCATCCCGGGGGTTACGATCTTCAACTCGCGGAACGCGGCGAAGGCCTCTCTGGCGGACAGCGGCAAGCCATTGCCCTGGCAAGGGCACTCATAGGCCGTCCGCCGGTTCTCCTGCTGGATGAACCAACAAGCGCGATGGATGTCAAAACCGAAGCCCAGGTTATCCAACGTCTGAAAGAATGCACGGCAGAGTCCACCATGGTTGTCATTACACACAGAACCAGCCTGTTGGAGCTTGTTGACAGGGTCATCATCCTTGAACACGGGAAAATCGCGGCGGATGGCCCCAAAAGCATGCTGACGCAACATGTTCGTCGGACAGGGAGGCACCTGAATGTCGCAGCATCCTGATCTGGCCACCCTGGCGCGCGAGATGCAGGGACGCTCTCCTGTTCGGAGTTCCTTGCTGCTTTTGGTGATTCTGCTCTGCCTGATCGCCGCGCTATTGTGGGCGCATCTGACCGAACTGGACGATGTCACGCGCGTGGACGGCCGGATCGTGCCTTCCGGAGACATCCAGCTGATCGAAGCCACCGAGCCCGGCGTATTGCAGTCGTTGCATGCGCGCGAAGGCCAACTGGTCGAAAAAGGTTCACTGCTGATGGAACTGGAAACAACCCAAATTGACAGTCAGCTCAGTCAGGAACAGCAACGCGCGTTCGGGCTGATGGCGCGCATCCAACGTCTTCGGTCCGAAATTGATGGGACACAACTGGATTTCGATGTTCAACTGATCAACGGCGCGCCTACCGTCGTGCAATCCGAAACTGCACTGTACCAAGGCCGGCAGGCTGAGTTGGAGGCAGAAATAGCCATCCTGGAGCGTCAGCGTCAGCAAAAACAGCGAGAGTTTGAGGAAGGCCTGGTCGATCAAGTGACGGCAGAAGAAACCCTGGTGGTCCTGGCCGAAGAGAGGGCCATCATGGCGCCGCTGGTCGAGCGTCAAATGGAGCCTGCAACAACATTGCTTGCGTTGCGGCGGAGTGAAGCCGAATGGCGCGGTCGCAAGGTGCGGGCAGAAGCTGTGACCAACAGGTTGCAAACGGGCTTGGACGAAATCGATGATCGGATTCAAGCGGTGCGAAGCCGGTTTCGCAGCGCCGCGCTGACGGATCTGGCGCTTGCTACTGCCGAGCTGGCTGCCTTGCAACCCGCCCTGCCCGCTTTGCGCGACCGGGCGTCAAGGGCACAGGTTCGGTCTCCGGTACGCGGCATTGTAAACCGGATTCATCGCTCCACCATCGGCGGTCTCGCCCGCAGTGGAGAGGACCTTGTTGAAATCGTGCCGCTGGACGACACATTGCTGGTTGAAGCCTATGTAAAGCCTGAGGATATCGCGTTTTTGCACGCTGGTCAGCCTGTGAAGGTCAAAATCACGGCTTATGACTTCGCACGATACGGGGCGCTGGATGGTGAAATCATCCGCATCGGTGCAGACACGGTCACACGATCAGAGCGGAATGACGAAGAGGTCTTTGTGATCGAGATCCGAACCAAAAGCACCATGCTTGATGGGAATGGCGTAGCGGTCGAAATCATACCTGGAATGATCGCCGAAGTGGACATTCTGTCTGGCCGCAAAACAGTGCTGGACTATATTCTGCAACCGGTTGTGAAGATAAAGGATCAGGCATTGCGCGAATGAGCGATGGGGCAATTGGGGACAGATGTGTCACTTCCGATACGGAAATCACGGTGTCAGCAGCTTCAGCACGGAAGGCTCGAAAGGGTCAATCAGACATGGAAAACAACTCATCTGACCAAGTTTCTGCCGGTTGGATCTGCGACTACTTCCAACCGACATCACCCAAGAATATATAACCCGCCCCATAGATCGTCTTGATCAACCGCGGGTTCTTGGGATCCTCTCCCAGCTTGGTACGCAACCTGGAAATCCGAACATCCATCGCCCTGTCAAAACTGTCTCCGGCTGCGCCGCCCAGGGACTCCTGCATTTGTCCCCTGCTGATCAGCCGCTTGGGGCTTTCCAGAAACAGCCGCAGGACTTCCCCCTCTGCATGGCTGAACGGCGTTTCGTCACCTGATTCACTTTCAAGGACGTATCGGTCAAAATGTGCGGTCCAGCCGTTGAATTCCGCCGTGTCCGAATGAGAGGTCTGAGTGCGGGGTGTTCTTAACCTTGCCCTGATCCGCGCCACGACTTCCGCAGGGTCAAACGGTTTTGTAATATAATCGTCTGCCCCAAGTTCCAGCCCCGTAACACGGTCCTGCACCTGCGCGCGCCCCGAAATGATGATCACGGCCGCGCCTTGTTCCAACGCCAGACGATGAACCAACGCCAGCCCATCCGTATCCGGCAATGACAGGTCGACCAGACAGACATCGGGCGTCACACGGTTGAGCGCAGCCTCGAATTCTCGCGCGCGGGAAAAACTCTGCGTACGGAAACCGGCATCCTCCAAAGCGTCCGTCAGGATGCGTCGGATTTCGGGTTCGTCGTCGAGGATGGTAACCAGCGGTTGCGTCATCAGGCGGCCTCGGTTTGGATCAGGGCTGACAATTGAGCCTGCGAAAACGGTTTACGCAACACCGGGGCCAACGCAAGGGCGCGCTGGTACAACGGGTCCGAACTGGGCAGCGATGTCATAAGGATACATGGCAATCCCGGCTTCACCTGCCGCAAAATATCCAGACCTGTACCACTTCCTTCGAGACGGATATCGGACAGGACAAGAGAAATGTCTTCAACGCTGTCTATCAACGCCAGCGCCTCATCTACCGAATTGGCCTCGATGACGGCGAAGCCCAGCTCTACCAGCATATCCCGAAACTGCCCCCGCAAATCTTCGCTGTCTTCGACCAGAAGCACCAAACCGCCTTGCACGGGCGGAGCTGGCCGATAGGGCAACCGCAAAACGACGGATGCGCCCGATGGCGTGTTCTTGAGGTTCAGATCGCCCCCGGCTAGCTTGACAGTGTCATACACCATGGGCAGTCCAAGCCCCGACCCGTCGCTTCCCTTGGTGGTAAAGAACGGGTTCAGCGCCTTTTCCAGCGCCTCAGGTGTAAAGCCCGGGCCGGTGTCCGATACAGTGATTTCAACCCAGATTTCTCCGATGGTATGCGCGCTGATTGTAATCTGGCCCGAACTGCCGCAGGCATCCCGCGCATTCAGCACCAGGTTCAGCAACGCATCCTGCACCATTCCCGGGTCCAGCATCAAAGCCCGGTCGGGCAAAGTGTTGACCACCGACAAACCGACGCCGCGCGGCAAGGAAGGCGAGGCCAATATTCTCAGGTCTTCCAGCAGCGCCTTCATGTCCGTGGCCTGAGGATGTGGCGTTCGGTTCCCGGTCATGTCCGCAATCCGGTTCAGCAATTGCCCACCCCGACGCGCCGTTTGCTGTGTCGCGGCAACCAGCTCATGTGCTTCATCCGACAGGTCCATTTTGTTCAGTTTGGACTGCATCCCAAGGATGATCGTCAGCAAGTTGGAGAAGTCATGAGCCAATCCACTGGTCATCTGGGCGGCCATAGCTCGGCGGCGCGTTTGCTGCAAAACGACGCGCGCCTGCGTTTCTTCGGTGATATCAACCGACATTACATAGACGCCACCGGCGTCATCCGGCGTGAATGAAACGCGGATGCGGCGGGAATCCTGATCCTCGTTGAACTCGAATACGGAGGTTTCTCCGTCATAGGCTTTTGCCAGATGCGTTTTGACCCGCCGATACGCGGCGGCACCAAGCGCTTCGGATATGTGAAGCCCAAGAATCTCCGACGGACGTCCGGGCAGGACCGCGCTCAAACGGCGGTTGGAGTAGTCATATCGACCAGTGCGATCCAAATGCGCGATATGAGCCGGCATCATTTCGGTCATCATGCGTGTGCGGGCTTCGATTTCGGTCAGCTCGCGTTTGGCCTCTTCCAATGCCTTGATCGTGGCCGCAAGCTTTCGGTTGGTTGCAGACAGTTCTTCGGCGTGGCCGAGCAATTGTTCCGACAATTCTTCTGATCGCGCCCGCAGCAGGTTTTCTGCACGCCGGGTGCCGGTAATGTCAGTGTAGACCGCAACCCATCCGCCCTGTGGCAACGGCGCGCCTTCTATCGAGATAACCTGCCCGTTGGGCCTTACGCGCTCCATGTAATGAGGCTCGAAAGCCAAAGCCTGCTCGACACGCAGGTTCACCATTTCTTCCACACTTTCTTCGTCACCGTATTCGCCACGGCTGGCGAGAAAATGGATGGTATCCCGAAACAAAGCTCCGCGTTCGACCAGCTCGTCCGGCAGGTCGAACATTTCCTTGAACCGACGATTGCTCAGCACCAGTTTCAGGTTGCTGTCATAGATCGAAAGCGCCTGACCGATGAGATTCAGTCCGGCGGTCGTCATCGCCTTTATGCGCTGTTCGGTGATGTCCAGGTTCGTCTTCTCCACGCCCCATGGGTACCATCAGAATTGATGCGCCGGTAGTGGAATTGATGAACGACAAAACGTCTCATGCAACTTGCCTGATCCGACTGAAAAGAGCGCGAAAACGTGCCGTGATCCTAATATCTGGAACGGGACTTCGCGCCTTCGGCAGTGATGGAGTGCAACGACAAGGTATGATCCATGTTTCGCATCCGATGGCGCAGCATCTGTCTGCTCAACCGGGCAAGATCGGCCGCAAACGCGGGGTTTTCCCCAAGGTTTTCGAATTCTCCCTGTCCCTGGTGATCAAACAGGATCGGCGGCAGGTCGGCTGCAAACTCGATCAACGTGAACCGTTCGTCCCGCAATATTCCCAGACAGGAATCACTGTTGCCCGTTCCCAACCTCCGTTGCCAGAGGGTCGGTTCTTCGGGTTCCGAGAAATCCAGCTCGCTGAAGGAATAGCTGCGCCAGTCATCGGGAACGTCGCCGTGCAACAAGGGCAGCAAAGACCTGCCATCCATGGCGTTTGGAACAGTCTGCCCAATCCAATCAAGGATGGTCGGCGTGACATCAATCGACTCGGTAGGAACGGTCACTTTCGCGCCGGCCATGGCCTCGTTCCCCGGAAGGCGTATCATCAACGGTGTGTGATAGGCCGCGTCGTACACAGTCATTTTGCCCCAGCTGTACCTGTCGCCCAGCATTTCGCCATGATCAGCCGTTATGACCAGCATGGTATCGTCGTATTGCCCGCTGTCCTTGAGATACTGAACGACGCGCCCGATATGGTGATCGACCTCGGTCGCCAATCCCAGATAAACGGCACGCAAAGTGCGGATGTTTTCATCGGTTGGCTCAACGTCAGCAAAGCCATGAACGAACTTTTCTGCCGTATAGGCGTCCAGTTTTGGTCCGAAAAATGGATGCAGCGCCTTTTCAGCGGCTTCGCTCGGCAGGCGTTTCGGCAGAGGGATTTCCACCGGATCGTACATGTCGTTATACGGGGCGGGCGCAACCAAAGGTGGATGAGGACGGATGTAAGTCAGATGAGCAAACCATCCCTCGCCTTGATGAGGTGCAATCCCGTCCAGAAACGCATCGGTCAGGAAGGTTGTGTCGCTGTGTTCTGCCCGATACAAGGCCGGGTCGTTCAGCTTGGGCGTTTGACCATCCGGTGAGACAGGCTTGTAGACATCCCAATATGTATCGAACGTATAGCCATTTTTCATCAAATATGATCGCCAGGGGTAAGACTCTTCCAGGCGCATTTCGACAACTTCAAGGAACCCGTTCATCGATTGCTCGTAAGATTTGAGCACGGGGTCGTTGGGATCATGGACTCGGGGATCGGCAGACGTATCGGTGTACCCGAACAGCATCGGCATATAACCCGCCTTTCGCATTTCCGTGGCGATGTTCGGCGTATCATGACGCAGCGGAGTACCATTTCGCGCGGAACGGTGGTTCATCGCGTATTGGCCGGTTAAAATCGATGCGCGGGATGGCCCACAGGGATTGGTAACAGAGAAGTGGCGCGTAAAACTTACCGCTTCGTCCATGAAAGCCCGAAGGTTCGGTAGCTGCACGTGCTCGGCCAGAGCGCCGTTCAGGCAATCTGCCCTCAATTGATCGATGATGATGAACAGAACGTTCTTGGCGTGATGCATACCGACTTCTCCGAATTCCGCACCCAGGGTTCCGCAGCGGAATGTGTCCCGCTTCCGTTTTTCGCGCAACCGATTAGTCGAACAGCCCTGCGTTTTCTTTTCCGGACTGACTTGAGCCGCGAAAAGTAACGCCCAGGTCTCCAGTTATGCTTGCTCCTGCTCATGGTCCGGCGTGACGCCAAGGCCATCCTTTGCGGCAAAAACCGGGTCAAAGGGCACAAAGTCATTGCAGGCATTGAAGGTTTTACTTCACATGGCACCATGACGCAGCCAACGATCACATCAGAGCGCGACGCCAGCGGCAATCAAGTGCGCATTTCTGGTGAGTTGCTCACACAATCCCTGCAAACCGTAGAGCGTGATTTTGCTGCGGTCCAACCTTGCGGGGGCAAGGTCGTTTTTGACCTGTCCGGTATAGAAGCACTGGATACGGGCGGAGCCTGGCTGGTTGCGGACCTAGGCCGGAGGTTCACGTCAATCGGTGCCACGCTGGAGTTTCAAGGCGTGAAACCCGCACATGCGACACTGATAGACACGGTGACACGCAGCATCCCGGACAAACCCGGCAAGCTTGAGGAACCTCGCGGTTTTCTGGACTGGGTCGCTCATGTGGGTCAAGGCACATTCGGGGCCTGGAAGGATACCCTGTCGATCCTCGAATTTCTGGGCCTTACCCTGCACCGCTTGTTTCGGACCCTGGTCATGCCGTGGCGCCTGCGCAAAGCGGCCCTTGTCACTCATATGGAGGAAACCGGGGCCAAAGCCCTTCCCATCGTGGCCCTGATGGGTTTTCTGATCGGTGTCGTGCTGGCCTTTCAGGGTGCGACACAATTGAAACAGTTCGGGGCCGAGATCTTTGTGGTCGAACTGATTTCGATCTCGATTCTGCGAGAGCTGGGAATTTTGCTGACCGCGATTATTGTTGCCGGCCGCTCGGGTTCGGCATTCACGGCCTCGATCGGTTCGATGAAAGTTCAGGAAGAGATCGACGCCATGCGGACGCTGGGCCTTGACCCGATCGAGGTTCTTGTCATTCCACGTGTTTTGGCGTTGCTGATCATGCTGCCCATTCTTGGGTTTGTCGCAGATATGGCCGGCCTGTTCGGCGGCGCACTGATGAGCTGGATCGATCTGGGCGTAAGCCCGGGCATGTTTGTCACTCGTCTGAAAGAAAACACCGATGTCTGGCAACTTGCAGTTGGTTTGATCAAGGCACCGTTCTTTGCATTGGTCATCGGGGTCATAGCCTGCTGGCAGGCCATGCAGGTCAAAGGATCTGCCCAGAGTGTCGGGCAGCGTACAACCGCCTCGGTCGTGCAATCCATTTTCATGGTGATTGCAATCGACGCATTGTTTTCGATTTTCTTTTCCGAAATCGGAATCTGACATGAACGATAGCACGCAACACGAAACGGAACAGAACGCATCGCAGCGTGACGCCGTGATCCGCGTTCGCGGTCTCAGGAACCAATTCGGAACGCAGGTGGTTCATGACGATCTGAACCTTGATGTCTGGCGCGGTGAGGTTCTGGGCATTGTTGGCGGGTCCGGAACCGGAAAATCCGTCTTGCTTCGTACAATTGTGGGCCTGAACAAACCTGCTGCTGGCAGTATAGAAGTGCTGGGAGTGGATGTCCTGAACGGCCCCGAAGAGGAACGCCGCAGGATCGAACGCCGCTGGGGCGTGGCCTTTCAGGACGGTGCGCTGTTTTCATCGCTGACCGTATTGCAAAACGTGATGGCCCCACTGCGAGAACATACGGGCATCAGTGAAAAACTGATGGAATCGCTGGGTGCGTTGAAGATCAGCCTTGTGGGTCTGCCCCAGCTGAGTTGCGGCAAGTTTCCATCGGAACTGTCGGGCGGCATGCGAAAGCGCGCCGCCCTGGCACGGGCGCTGGCGCTTGATCCCGAAATCGTTTTTCTGGATGAACCGACCGCCGGATTGGACCCGATTGGCGCGGCTGCATATGATGAACTGATCGGCGAATTGCAGCAGGCACTCGGGCTGACGGTTTTCATGGTCACCCATGATCTGGACAGCCTTTACGCCATCTGTAACCGAATTGCAGTGCTTGCAGAAAAACGCGTGCTGGTTGAAGGTCCGATTGAGGATATGACCAAAGTGGATCATCCTTGGGTGCAGGAATATTTCACAGGCCCCCGCGCCCGCGCGGCGCAACAGAAGGGTCAGGACAGGTAAAGGCGATGGAAACCAGAGCAAATTACATCCTGATCGGCGCGTTCACCCTTGCGGGGCTGTTGGGCGTATTCGGCTTTTTCCTGTGGTTGGCGAAATTCGAAGTGACCCGCCAATACGCTTATTACGATGTATTGTTCGATAACGTCTCGGGGCTTTCGGCGGCGGGCGGGGTGAATTTCAACGGCCTTCCTGTTGGGCAGGTGATCTCTCTGAACCTGGACGAGGACGATCCCTCCAAGGTTCGCGTGCGAATAGAAGTGGATGCAGATATTCCGATCACCGAAGAAACGATCGCCCAGCTTCAATCGCTGGGTGTTACCGGCGTCGGTTACGTTGAACTTACCGGCGGGTCACCGACTGCCAAAAGGCTGCCGCAAGACAGCGTGATCAAAAGCAAGCGCAGCACCATCCAGTCATTGTTTGAAGGCGCACCAAAAGTGCTGGACGAGGCCGTTACACTTCTGGAAAGCCTGAACAAGGTCGTCGACGACAAGAACCGGCAAGCCGTGAGCAGCATTCTGGACAACCTTGCCTCTGCGACCGGTCGGCTGGACAAAACATTGACAAGCTTTGAATCCGTGGCCAGCGACATTGGCAGTGCAGCCAAGGATATCGGTGAATTTTCAAAACGTCTGGACCCTTTAATCGAAACGGCGGATACGACCCTCAAGACCGGCACGGAGACGCTCAATTCGGTCAAGTCCGCGTCCGAGTCAGCCAGGGCCGCGCTGGACGAAGCGAAAACGACGATCGAAACGGCAGACCGCATCTTGCAGCAAGACGTTCGACCTTTCATCGAACGCGGGTCCCAACTGGCCGAACGGTTGACCCTCTTGTCGGATGAAGGCAGCGTCACGCTGGGGATCGTGAACGAGACCGTGTTGAACGCCAACACGACACTTGGTTCGATCACATCTGCAATGGACACGGCCAAAGGTGCGCTGTCTTCGGCGGAAACGGCCTTTGAATCAGCCAACCGCGTCATGGAAGAAGACGTGGCGCCCGTTGCGGAAGATATCCGGAAGGCGGCCAACCAGGTCACCGAAACAGTCTCGAACATCACCGGTAAGATCGATCAGATTTCAGACGATGTCCTGAGCGCGTCGAACTCTGCCTCAGAGCTGCTGGGGACAATTGACGGCATCGTGCAGACCAACCGCCGGCAGGTGTCAGACTTCCTGCGCGTGGGTCTGCCGCAATTTATCCGCTTCGTCGAAGAATCCCAACGCCTGGTAATCAGCCTCGACCGTCTGGTGGACAAGGTCGAACGTGATCCTGCGCGGTTTCTGCTGGGCACCCAAGCATCGGAGTTCCGTCAATGATCAAGCCTGCAATTGCAATTCTGACGTTTGCATTGGTCGGTGGATGTGCCGGGTTGGGCACTTTGAAACAAGCCGCGAAACCCAACGATCTGTATCTGTTGACACCCAAAAGCACGTTTTCGTCAGCGCTGCCGCGAATACAGAAACAGATCGTTGTTGAAGAACCAACGGCAACCGCCGCGGTGAACACGGATCAGATCGCCATTCAGCCCACCCCGTTTCAGGTTCAGTATTTGCCACGGGCGCGATGGGTGGATCGCGCACCCCTGATCGTTCAGACGCTGTTGATCGAAAGCTTTGAGAACTCTGGCAAAGTCGCTGCCGTCGGCCGTTCAACGGTTGGTCTGCGCGCTGATTACGTGATCGCACCGGACCTGCGCGAGTTTCAGGGCATCGTTGTCGCGGATCCCGAGAACGGAGACAAAATCCGTATCGAAGTGCGCATGAACATCAAGGTCATCGATGAATACGACGACAAGATTATCGCTTCGAATTCGTTTCAGGAAAATGTCGTTGCCGCAAGCGACCAGACATCAGATCTGATCAAAGCGTTTGATTTGGCCTTGGGGCGCGCAATGCGGGATTCTGTTGAATGGAGCATTCGCAGGATCAACACGCATGTGGCCAACAATCCCAGATCGAACCCCAGTTGAGTTAAGCCAAGTGTCAAAACGGTGAGCGCAGGCGCAGTTCGCCCACGCCTGTTCTGGGTGAACGGCTGTTAACGGATCGGGTCTCAGAAACGAGATGCCGAAGCGCGCTCCCAATCCGCCGCGAATTCCTCGGGAACCACATCTGCCAGCAGCGCACCATCCTCCAGATAGGTGTAAAGCTCGCCATAGGTGCGCTCATGCTCGTCCGCCGTGCGCCGCAAAATGTCGCGTGGATGCAGCTCGGAAACTTTTTCCTTTCCCATCGCACCCAAGAGTTCGCGGAAACTTTCCAGTGTTGCGTCGTGATACCGGTGAACGCGCCGCCGCTTTTGCGGGATGTTCACCGCGCGCCCGCGAACTGGATCCTGGGTGGCGACCCCGGACGGGCAACGGTTAGTGTTGCAATGCAAGGCCTGAATGCAGCCCACCGCAAACATCATCGCCCGTGCCGCATTGCACATATCCGCACCAAGCGCGAATTTCTCGACCATGTCGTATCCGGTCGCCACTTTGCCCGCACAAATGATCCGGATCTTGTCGCGCAGCCCTACGCCACGCAGGCAATTGTTTACAAAAATAAGCGCCTCGTTCAGGGGCATGCCCAGACGGTTGGTGAACTCGACCGGGGCCGCGCCTGTACCCCCTTCTGATCCATCGATGGTGATGAAGTCCGGCAAAATCCCTGTCTCGAGCATGGCCTTGCAGATCGACATGAACTCGGACGGGTTGCCAATACACAATTTGAAGCCGACAGGTTTGCCGCCGGACATTTCGCGCAGATGCTGAACAAAATGCATCAACCCCGAAGGCCCTTCAAAGGCACTGTGAGTTGGGGGGGAAATCACATCCTGATGCTCGGGCACCCCGCGGATTTCGGCAATTTCGGCATCGACCTTGGCAGCGGGAAGAACGCCCCCATGCGCAGGTTTGGCACCTTGGGACAATTTGATTTCGATTGCCTTGACCACATCCTTTGTGGCCCTTTCGGCAAACTTGTCCTTGTCAAACCCGCCTTCCGGCGTTCGACATCCAAAATAGCCCGTCCCAATCTGCCAGATGATGTCGCCGCCTTCGACCAGATGGTGAGGAGACAACCCGCCTTCACCGGTATTATGGGCAAAGCCTCCGTCCTTTGCCCCGCCGTTCAGCGCGCGGATGGCGTTGGCGCTCAGCGCGCCGAAGCTCATGGCAGAAACATTGAGACGCGAGGCGCTGTACGGCTGCGTGCATTGTGGCCCACCCAACATGACGCGATCTTCGCTTTTGTCCACATGTTTGGGCGCAAGCGAATGATTTGCGCGGTGATATCCAACCTCGTTTATGTCGTATTGCGTTCCGAAGGCCTGCGTATCCATCTGGCCCTTGGCGCGGGAATAGACCAGCCCGCGTACGATCCGGTTGTAAGGTCGGCCGCTTTCGTTGGTTTCAACGAAATACTGTCGAATTTCCGGGCTGACGAATTCAAGCATGTACCGGAAATGCCCCAGAACCGGATAGTTGTTCAGAACATTGTGCTTGGTAGTCAAAACATCATAAAGGCCGATGACCGCGTAGGGCACCAGGATGACCAAAAGCCAATGTACGGGCGGCCAGAAGAACCCCAACAGCAACACGAGCGGCAGGCAGACATAGCTCAGAAAATAGTAGATCCTGCGTACAATCATGTTCCTGTCTCCTCGTGGTTCCGACCGGCAGTTGCGCGTTCCAACAGCACTCAACGTGAAACAGATTGATTTTTAATTGCAAGCTTTCGAGGGAATTTATCCGCCCAAAGACGAAAACGTGAAAACGCGTTACGGTGGCTCAACAGTTGAACAGGGTGTCGCCAGTAGATATGCCACGCATACCAGAAGACGACAGGCATTCACTTGACAAAGACGCATTCCCAACACCGGCGCGACCGAAAGAGCCTTATGTTTCTCGCCGTCTTTGCCGGAGGGGCGCTGGGATCGTTGTTGCGCGAAGTTTTCGCGCTGGAAATCCCCGGCCTCAGTTTCCTCACGTCGACCTTCGGCATCAACGTGGCGGCCTGTTTCGTCTTGGGGTGGCTGTATTCAATACGCCACAAGGTGCACGCGCATGTGCTGCATCTGGGCGCGGTCGGATTTTGTGGTGGGTTGTCCACCTTTTCGTCTTTTGTAGCTGATCTGGAACGTATTGCCGAAAGTGATCTTTGGGCCGTGCCGCTTGCTGTCGGGTTGGAAATCGCTTTCGGCATTGGCGCTGCGCTGGTCGGAGAGAAGCTGGGCAACCATTTTCATTCCGAGAGGTCACCGTCATGAATGACCTCTATCTGCATGCGATGTTCGGACTGGGCGGAGGCCTCGGGGCGGTCCTGCGTCATTGGCTGGCTTTGAAAGTGCGGCACGATTTGCCCTTTTCAACGTTGATCGTAAATGTACTGGGCAGCCTGCTGCTGGGGATCTGGATCGGCTATCTGGGCGGCCCTGTCGACATCCCCGAGGATCAAAGACGGCTGGTCTTTGGATTCTGCGGCGGGTTCACCACGTTTTCCAGCTTTGCCTATCAGTCTCTTGAACTTCGGCGCGAGCGGACTCTGGTTCTGGCAGCTGGCAATATCCTGATCAGCCTGGCGCTGTGCTGGTTCGCCCTGTGGCTTGGGCTGACCTTGACGCGCTAATGCACATGAGCGGCAACATGTGACCCGGGCTTCGGAGCGCGACAAAAGAAAAGCAATGGAATAGTGGCCAAGGCAAGCAGACCCAGATTGTTGAACACGGTCAAATAGGAAATCATCTCGGCCTGCTTCATGATTTCTTGGCCCAGAATGACAGCACCTTCAGCGCTGTCCGGCGCGAGGCCAAGCGGGCTCAGATACGCCTGGGCTGCGGGGTTGTACGGCGTCACATTCTGGCTGAGCACCGCCGTATTGGTCTGCAACCCGCGTACAACCCAGGTGCCGACCAGCGAGATGCCAACCGACGATCCCAATTGCCTTGTCACGTTGAACAGACCGGAGGCTTCGTCCTGCCGGCCTTTACTGATGCTCTCGAAAGCCAGTATCGACATGGGCACGAACACAAGACCCATCCCGAGGCCGCTGATGGCCCCCGGCCACGCGAGCTCCCAAAAACCGGCATTGAGGTTGATGGCACCCATCATGAAATTCCCGATCGCCGTCAGCAACAGACCGATGCCCGCCAGCAGGCGCGGATCAAAGCGGTTCACCAGCACGGCGCCGGTCAGAACCATGGACAGCCCTGCGGTCAGGCCACGCGGAATGAACAGATGGCCCGACGCGATGACAGGGAAATCCAGCAGGCTTTGAACAAGCGTCGGCAAAATCGCGATGCCCCCAAACAGAGACACGGCAAAACCCGCGATGATCAGATTGCACAGGGCAAAGTTTCGGTCTGCGAACAGACGCAGGTCCACAACCGAATTGCGAGAGGTTAACGCGTGAAAAATGAATCCAAACGCCCCGATAACTGCTGCGATCACGGCCACCTGGATGACGCGGGACGACATCCAGTCCAGTGTCTCGCCTTGATCCAGAACGAATTGAAGGCACCCGATTCCAAGAGCCAGCAGAGCAAGGCCTTTCCAATCGATCTGAACGTCCTCGGTTTTGTCCTCCGGCAATTCTCCGGCCAACAGAAGCAGCGCAAGGGCCGCCACGGGAACGTTGACAAAGAAGACCATCCGCCAGGAAAAATACTCGGTCAGGATTGCACCGACCGTTGGCCCCAGAACCGGCGCTACCACGACGCCCAGACCGAAGATGGCCATTGCCTGTCCGCGCTTTTCCCGCGGGAAGGCATCGAACAGAATGGACTGGGACAAAGGGATCAGGAAAGCGCCAAACATACCCTGAGCCAGCCGAAAGGCAACGATGACCTCAAGGCTCCAGGACATGCCGCACATCATCGACATGACGGCAAAACCAGTCACCGCCGTCAGGATCAACCGTCGTCGGCCCACGCGTCGGGCGACGAACCCTGTCAACGGCATGATGACCACCGCGGAAACGATATAGCTGGTCAGAATCCATGTCGCCTGATCGGTCGTCGCCCCGAATGCGGCCTGGATATGCGGCAACGCCACATTGACAATCGTACTGTCCAAGACTTCCAGAATGGCGCTGAGAACAACGGCGATCACGATCACCATATTCACATGGCCGGACGCCGCAGGGGTCATTTGCCGTCCACCGGACCTGTTGTATCTACGACAACTTTGCTGCTGCCTCCGACACGCAAGGGCGCATCGGTCGGGTCAAGCTCGATCCGAACCGGAAATCGCCGGGTGACCTTAACCCAATTCCCGCTCGCGTTTTCCGAGGGCAACAAAGAAAACGTGTCCCCGGACCCTCGCCCGATTGACGCCACCTTACCTGTAAGCGTCGTCCCAGGGAGCATATCGACACGTATCGTGACTGGCTGCCCCGGACGAATGCGCGTCAATGCGGTTTCTTTGAAGTTCGCGTCCACCCACCAATCGGACGATTCGACAATCGAAAATTGCGGGGCATTGGCGGACACCGAGGATCCGGGGCGAAGGGTCAGATTGGCGATCCATCCGTCGGCCGCGGCATGGATATTGGTCCAAGCAAGGTTGGTTTCCGCTATTTCAAGCTGTGCCCGCGCAGACAGGATATCATCCTGTTTCGCCTGCAACCCACTTTTCAGTGCCAAAAGGCTGGACTGGCTCGTCGTCAACCTAGCAGAGGCTTGGGCGAAATCCGAGGCCGTCTGATCCAGCGATGCCTGTGCGACATCGCCTGATGCGAACAGGGCTTTCGCACGTTCAAAACTCTTCAATGCAGTATCGTAGGCCGATTGGGCGCTGTCCACCGAAGCCTCAGCCGCCGCAATCTGTGTGGAATAGGATTTGGCCTGTTGTATCGCACTGTCCAGATTGGCTTTGGCTGCATCCACCGAAGCCTTGAATTGAGTGTCGTCGATCGTGAAAAGCAGATCGCCGTTTTTCACGGGCTGGTTTTCTATCACATGTACATCGGCCACCTGCCCTGTCACCTGCGCAGCGACATAAATGATGTTCGCGCCCAGATATGCATCCTGAGTGGACGGGTAGCGCTCTTCGTGCCTCCAGAACAGAACAAGACCGACTGCAATTGCTGCAAGTATCAAAGCCACGGCTGCGATTTTGAGTGGCTTCATTTTCGTATCCCTTTCTGCGCACGACCCATGAGCATCACATCACATGCATGTGCATTCGTATTGCCAGATTGCCCAGCACCCAGACCGTTCCAAAAATCATGATCAACAGAACCATCGTGGAAAACAGAACCAGATGCAGGTCTTCGCGGCTGCTGCGCCGGCGATCGATGTGCAGGAAATATACAAGTTGCAGAACAAGTTGGGCCAGACCCAGCAATCCAATTGTCAGGTAAACACCGGGGGTTTCGATCCCAAACAGATGGGCCACGCCGAAGGTCGCAAAAGTCAACAGCAGCGAACCACCGTATCCGATCAAATAGCGCCGACGCTCGCGACGGTGCATTTCAGAGCGTTTATCCATAGGTCAGACCTCCGAAATAAACGATGGTGATGATCCCGATCCAGATCAGGTCCAGAAAATGCCAGAACAGTGCCAACCGCACCACACGCGAGATAATGACGTCCGTCATCCCTTTCACGCGCAGCTGAATACCCAGAACGATCAGCCACAGGCACCCTGCGGCGACGTGCAGACCATGCAGCGGAACAAGTCCGAAGAAGGCCGACAAGAAACCGCTGCGCTGCGGAATGCCACCTTGTTCCGCCATGGCCATGAAATCACGCACCTCAAGCACAAGGAAACTGATCCCCAGTAAAAGCGTGACGCCAAACCACAAGACAATCCGAGCGCGCGGCAGATTGTATTTCAGCGCCAGCATGGCAAGGCCAACCGTCAGGCTGCTTGTCAACAGGATAAGCGTCTGCGCAAAGATGCTTTTGAGATCAAACAGCTCGTGCGGGCCGGGACCACCGGCCTGCGCATCGATCATCGTGATGTAGATCGCAAACATCAGGCCGAAATAGACCAGGTCACTCATCAAAAAGACCCAGAACCCGAAGGTGACGACCTCGGTCGCCTTATGAGCACTCGCGTGGCGTTCCCCCAGATTAATACCTGGATAGCTGTGGGTGGGCGCGCGCTTCATGTCACCGCCTCCAGATCGGGGCGGGCGAGGCCGCGATTTTCCGGAGACGTTTCAAAATCGCGATCCACCGCCTTTTCGCCGTGCACCCGTGCAAGCCAGGCTTCGTGATCCTTGCGCACTTCTTCCGCTGGTATGGTCAGCTCGGTGCTGTCATCGAACGTCCAGACGATCACCGCCAGGATCATCAGAACCGTCATCAATGCAGCCAACCACCAGATCCACCAGACCAGCGCAAACATCCAGATACCGCTCAGAACACACAGGACAAAGCCAATGCCTGTATTGCGCGGCAATTCGATGTCTTCATAGGCGTCAGGCGTTGGGTAGGCTGCACCCTTGTCCTTTGCTGCCGCAAAATCATCCCGATCCGTAACGGTTGGGATGATCGCAAAGTTGTATGGCGGCGGCGGCGACGGGATTGACCATTCCAACGTCCGCCCATCCCATGGATCCCCAACGGGAACGCGGGTCTTTTCGCGGTCGCGGATGCTGACCCAAAGCTGGATCAGAACCGAGAACAACGCGCAGGTAATCACCAGCGCCCCAACGATCGCCACCATCATGAAAGGATGGAAGGATGGGTCATCGTAACTGAAAGAACGACGCGGCATCCCCATCAGCCCAACGAAATAGAGCGGCATGAAGGTCAGCAAAAAACCTATGGTCCAGAGGGCAACCGTGACGCGGCCCCAGACCTCGTTCAGGCGAAAGCCGAACGCCTTGGGGAACCAGTAGTTATAGGCGGCCAAAAGACCAAACAGCACCCCCGGCAACAATACGTTATGGAAGTGGGCCACCAGGAACAGCGTATTGTGTACCTGATAGTCCACGGTCGGATTGGCCAGGATCACCCCGCTCAGGCCACCAATCACGAACAACATCAAAAACGCCAAGCCATACAACATCGGCACCGAGAACCGGATGCGACCCCGCCACAGAGTCGCCATCCAGTCATAGACTTTTACACCGGTGGGAATGGCGATCAGCATCGTTGCGATACCAAATACAGCGTTGATCAGGGCGCTCTGCCCCATGGTGAAGAAATGGTGCAGCCATACCGTAAACGACAGAACCGCGATGGACATCGTGGCGATGACAAGCGAGTTGTAGCCGTAGAGCCGCTTGGCCGAAAAGGTCGCAAAAACCTCGGAGTAGATGCCGTAGGCAGGTAGAACCAGCAGGTAAACCTCGGGGTGGCCGAACAGCCAGAAAAGATTGGCATAGTTCATCATGTTGCCGCCGAGGTCATTGGTGAAAAAGTGGAAGTCCAAATAGCGGTCCGCCGCCAGCAACAGCGCCGCGACGCCCAACGGCGGCATGGCAAAGACGATCAGGATCGAACTGCATATGATGGTCCAGCAATACATCGGCAGCCGCATGAAGGTCATGCCCGGCGCGCGCATCTTGTAGATCGTGACGGCGAAATTGATCCCGGTGAGCGTTGTGCCGACACCCGAAACAACGATCGCCCAGATCCAGTAGTCAGGCCCAACGCCCGGATTGAAGGCGGCCCCGGTATACGGCGGGTAGGCCGTCCAGCCACCGGTCGAGAACCGCCCCACCACCAGCGAAACCATAAGCATCATGCCGGAGGACACCGTCAGGCCCAGACTGATCTGGTTCAACCGAGGAAACGCCACATCCCGCGCCCCGATCATCAGCGGAACGACATAGTTCGCGATACCAAAGACAAAGGGCACCGCGACAAAGAAAATCATGATCGTGCCATGGGTGCTGAACAACTCGGCGAAATGTTCGGCTTCCAGGAACCCGTCGCCCGGGCCCGCGGCCTGCTGCGCACGCATGACGACGCCTTCCAACACGCCGCGCGCCAGCATGACGATGGCAAAGACGACATACATGATCCCTATCTTCTTGTGATCAACACTGGTCAGCCAATCGCGCCAAAGGGGCGTCCACAACCGAAACCAGCTGAGCAGGCCGACCACGACGAAAACGCCAACCAAGACGATTGCGGCGGCGGCGTTGGCAACGATCTCATTCGCGTTCGGGTTCTGGATCAATCCTGTGATCGGAAGCGCATCCCAGTCGAGGCGGCCGAGGAAGCCTGAATAGGACGGCGTCATTGCTGCACCTCCTGCCCGAAGGATGCCGTTCCCGGCTGTTGATCCACCGGCAGCGCTTTGCCGCTGTGATAGCGGTGCAGGATCGTTTGAAACAAATCTTGTTCCATCGTGAAGTACAGCGCGTCCTTTGGCATCTTGTCGGTGCCCAGCGCCGCCTGCACCTCATCCCTGTCTGTCCGCATCGCAAGCATCTGATACGTTTCCGGGTCCAGTCGGATACCAATTTCGCGCACTTCCCGGGCCCAGCTTTCAAATTCATCACTGTGCATGGCAACGGTACGAAATTTCTGTTTGGTAAAACCCCGCCCGTTGTACTGCGTGTTCTCGCCTTGCATGACTTCGGGGACGTCCGCGACCAGATGCAGTTGCGTGGTCATTCCTGGCATCGCGTAAATCTGGCCTGCCAGCGCAGGGATCATGAAGGATTGCATGACGGTATCGGTGGTCAGAGTCATGGCCACTTGCCTTTTGGTGGGAATGCCGAACTCGCCCACACTGGCGATACCAAGATCGGGATAGATGAACAGCCACTTCCAATCCAGCCCGACAACCTGCACGCGCAAGGCCGGATCTTCACCAAACGCCGACGCGTACGGATCAAGCCGATGGGAGGCCTTCCAAAGGTAGAACGACAGGAGCGCCACAATCACAACGGGCACACCCCACATGAGGAATTCCAGTTTCGCGGAAAAATCCCAATCCGGTCGGTAAGCTGCGTGGCTGTTCCTTCGGCGGCGATAACGAAACGCGATCAACGGCACCAGTATCAGGACAGGGATAACAGCCACCATGATCAAAGCGGTCGCCCGCAGCAGATGCGTTTTCTGGATGGCGGCAATGGGTCCTTGCGGATCCATGAAACTGTCGCTGGCGGAAACCATGTGCGGCATCGACACAAACAGGATCACCGCCATCGCAAGCAAAGGGATTGGATTGGGCGTTTTTACATGTGCCATGACTGACTGCCCTTTCCTCAAACAAATTTTATTCGACTATCGACAAGTGCGTGAATTTTCTCAAGAGTTTTTCAAACCACAAATTGCCCAAGTCTAACCCAATTCAACTTCGGGTATATAGAACCAAGGATGCGCGGTATCTTCCCGTTGACTTGCAATCCCAACCGGGACAGACAAAATGAAGATGCGTATTCTGGTATTCTCTTTCGGGTTGATCCTGCTCTTTCAGCCCTCGTTGGCGCAGGATCGTGCGGCGATCGAACGCCAGTTTCAGTCGTGGTTGCAGGAAACCGTTTGGCCCCGGGCAAAGGCCAAAGGTGTGACACGAGAGACGATGCAACAAGCCCTCTCTGACGTGACCCTTGACTGGAAATTGCCGGATCTGGTGCCACCGGGAAGCACGCGCATAACTCCCAAGGTCCAGAAACAGGCCGAGTTTGGCTCACCCGGTCGCTATTTCAATCCGGGGTCGGTGCAAGGCGCAACATCAGCAGGACGTAAAATGGCACGGCGCCATGCCGCAACTCTGGCGGCGGTCGAAGCCGAAACCGGCGTTCCTGCCCGCATTATTCTGGCGATCTGGGGAAGAGAGAGCGGATACGGACAGGTTCCGATCCGGCATGATGCTTTCAGGGTACTGTCGACCAAGGCCTTCATGAGCACCCGTGCAGACTATTTCTCAACCGAACTTGTTGCCGCCCTGCAAATCGCAGAGGCAGGGCACCAGCCCGCCCGGCAAATGAAAAGCAGTTGGGCTGGCGCTTTGGGTCAGCCTCAATTCATGCCGTCCAACTACTTGTCTTATGCTGTCGACGGCAACGGCGACGGGGCGGCTGATATTTGGGGGTCACCCGAAGATACGATTGCTTCAATCGGAAACTACCTCATGAAGCACGGCTGGGTTCCTGCACGGGACTGGGGATTCGAAGTTTTCGTACCCCAAAATGTCTCTTGCGCTTTGGAAGGCCCTGATCAGGGGCGACCTATTCAGGACTGGGTTGAGATGGGGGTACGTCGCGTCTCGGGCAAACCCTTTCCGGCCCATGAGCTGCGTGGTGACGGGTATTTGATGATGCCCGCAGGACGACATGGTCCGGCTTTTCTGGTTACGCCAAACTTCTACGTTTTAAAGGAATACAACAAAAGCGACCTGTATGCCTTGTTTGTCGGCCATGTTGGCGACCGTATTCAATACGGAATCGGCGATTTCAATGGCGCTTGGGCAAGGGTCGGCGGGCTGTACAGATCCGATATTGCCAAGATGCAGCAGGCGCTGGAACAAAAAGGACATGATGTCGGAGGAGTCGATGGACTGCCGGGGTTCAAAACGCGTCGTTCGATAGGTCGATGGCAAGAGACCGTGGGCATCGAACAGACCTGCTTTCCGGATGCGCTGATGAAAACAAGCCTGGCCCCGTGAGGCAAACCAAGATGTTCAGCCGACTCTGACACTCGGCCGGCTCATCGATCCAATGTGCAACAATCAGGCGTTCCCAGAACCTATCTATGGAACCTCGTAACAATTGTTGCCAATTCGAAAACAGAATTTGAAAGGGCAAATCAAAAACTCGGATGCGTTGAACAAGGCGGTCAGCCGCCCTTTTGCCAAGGAAGATACTCTGTCCGGCTACACCCTTTGACACGGTATGTCCTTTGGGCCCCTTGCTTCCGAAAATGAGGGTTGTGGGCTGCATTGGGCGGGTTGCGGTTTTCCGGGTGGGAAAACCACGCAAAAATAATGTGATACGCGGCGCGGCAACCCGGTCGGGTCGGTTCAGGGAACTCCATGAGCTGCAAGACAAGCCGCGAAGAACAAGCCTACGAATTTTTTCGAGATGGACCGGTGGTGATGTGTCCCACTCTACACTGTGCAGTCAGCCAATGATCCAAGCGCGTCGTACATAAAGATTGTATTGATACCGCATCAGACCGGGCTTTTGACTCCTCCTTGGCAAGGTGGCACGATTTGACTGATAGCAGCCTGATACATCAGGCATCATTGATTGACAGGGTATTGCAGCCTATGAGGACATTCCGGACATTTTCTGCTCTGCTGGCAAAACTTGATAATTGAGAGGCACCATGACACGCAAAGTTACCAAAGCGGTTTTTCCAGTAGCGGGCATGGGAACGCGTTTTTTGCCAGCAACCAAATCCGTTCCGAAAGAGATCATGACTCTGGTGGATCGTCCATTGGTGCAATACGCAATTGACGAGGCCCGTGCCGCCGGGATCAAGGAGTTTATTTTTGTAACGTCACGCGGCAAATCCGCGCTGGAAGATTATTTTGACCACAACTTGGTGCTGGAGCAGGAGCTGAAAGCCAAAGGCAAAAACAAACTTCTGGATGTGCTGAACAAAACGAATATGGAAAGCGGCGCGATAGCTTATATCCGCCAGCACAAAGCTTTGGGGCTGGGACACGCGGTCTGGTGCGCTCGACGGCTGATCGGCGATGAACCATTTGCCGTCATGCTGCCTGACGACGTCATCGCCGCCGACAAACCCTGTCTGCAACAGATGATCGAGGCCTACGAAGACACCGGTGGCAACATGGTCGCGGCGATGGAAGTTCCAAAAGAAAAGACAAGTTCCTACGGCGTGCTCGATGTTGGCGACAATATCGGGTCTGTCGTCCCTACCCGAGGAATGGTTGAAAAGCCTGACCCATCGGAAGCACCATCCAATCTGGCGGTCATCGGTCGGTATGTGCTTCGGCCGTCCGTTTTGAACAACCTCAACGCAAAAAAAGCCGGAAGCGGCGGCGAAATCCAGCTGACCGACGCCATCGCCCAGGACATTGCCGCGGGAGTGCCGGCCTACGGCTATAAATTCGACGGTCAGCGTTTTGATTGCGGTTCAAAATCAGGCTTTCTGCAAGCCACCGTTGCTTTTGCTCTTGCCCGCGAAGACCTGCGCGATGATCTGAGCCAATATCTGAATGACATTGTCGCCACGGGGAAAGCTGCTCAGTAGCCACAGATTGTTTTACTTGACTAAAAACATGGCAATACTGTCAGTCACCCGCAATTCGAAGGCACGTGCATGACCAATACAGTCTACCCCGTCATTCTTTGCGGAGGTTCGGGAACACGTTTGTGGCCCCTGTCACGCAAAAGCTATCCCAAGCAATTCGTTCCTCTGGTCGGCGAAACAAGCCTGTTGCAGAATTGCGCGGAACGGATGCTCGGCCCTTCGCAGGCCCCGTATGCAAAGCCACTTGTTCTGACCAACGAGGCTTTTCGCTTTATTGTCCCGGAACAATTGATGGCCGTCGGAATTGACCCCGGGCCAATTCTGATCGAGCCCGAAGGTCGAAACACCGCCCCCGCTGTTCTTGCCGCAGCCTTGTATCTGGCGGCGCGAGATCCCGATGGCATCATGCTGGTGGCGCCGTCTGATCACGTGGTTCCGGACATGGACGCCTTTCATCAAGCCGTTGCCGAAGGCGTACGGGCAATAAGTGAACGGCGCGATCTGGTAACTTTCGGCATCACTCCGACGCACCCGGAAACCGGATACGGCTATCTCAAACTCCGCCATCCGCCGGATACGACCCATGAGGCTGTCCCATTGGATCGTTTTGTGGAAAAACCTGACCGCAAAACGGCCGAGGCGATGCTGTCGGATGGCAGCTATCTTTGGAACTCGGGGATCTTCCTGTTTGCAGTTCGCGATATCCTGGCAGCTTTTGAACAGCACGCGAGCGAACTGATCCCGCTGGTTCAAAAGGCCGTTGCCGAGGCAAAAACGGATTTGGGATTTCTTCGACTGGACCCGGCGGCATGGGCGGGTGTGGAAGACATTTCAATAGACTACGCAGTGATGGAAAAAGCCCTGAACCTGAGCGTGGTGCCTTATTCCGCTGGCTGGTCCGATGTCGGAAGCTGGACCGCGGTTCAAGAGCTGTCGAACCCCGATGAAGACGGTGTGGCGACCAACGGAGAAGTAACAGCAATCGACTGCCGCAATGCGCTGATACGGTCCGAGTCGCCGGCGCAGGAAGTCGTGGCAATGGGTCTTGAAAACGTAATCGCCATTGCGATGCCCGATGCGGTTCTGGTCGCGAGCATGGACAAGGCCCAGGACGTGAAACAGGCCGTTGCAGCGCTAAAGGCCAAGGGGGCGAAGCAGGCAGAATCCCTGCCGGTGGATCATCGTCCGTGGGGCTGGTTCGAAAGCCTTGTGATCGGAGACAGGTTTCAGGTCAAACGCATCCATGTGCATCCTGGCGCGTCGCTCAGCCTGCAATCTCACCATCATCGTTCCGAGCATTGGATCGTGGTTGAAGGCACGGCCAAGGTCACCATCGATGATCAGGAACGTTTGGTAACCGAAAACCAATCCGTCTATATCCCACTGGGAGCGACACACCGAATGGAAAACCCCGG
The DNA here is from genome assembly GCF_009363615.1 of Ruegeria sp. THAF33. Classification (NCBI taxonomy): domain Bacteria; kingdom Pseudomonadati; phylum Pseudomonadota; class Alphaproteobacteria; order Rhodobacterales; family Roseobacteraceae; genus Ruegeria; species Ruegeria sp. THAF33. The sequence continues at coordinate 674,152 of NZ_CP045385.1, forward strand.
GAAAGTTCCCATGGTATTGATCGAAGTTCAGACTGGCACCTATCTGGGTGAAGACGACATAATCCGATACGACGACATCTACGCCCGAGATTGATTCTCGGGCATCGTTCTGCACGGGAACACCCATCGGCGGGTTCCCGCAGACATCAGAATATTACCAAAATCTTCCCTGAGCGGTCGGCCCGGTCAGACAGGATTGACGCGCTTTGCGGCAGGGTAGCGCGCAACCGAAGCTTCGGACCGACGCCACAGGAGGACCCCCCGTGTCACAAACATCCCCCCGATTGAAACTGCCCTTGCTGCAACCGGCACAAGCGCAAAAACACGTTACCCACAACGAAGCCCTGAGACAGCTCGATCTGGTCGTGCAACTCTCGGTACGGTCAACAGATTCCGGGACACCTCCTGTTGTCCCCGAGCAAGGCGAAGTTCATGCCCTTGGAGCCAACCCGACCGGGGACTGGACAGGACATGCCGGTGAACTTGCCGCCTGGCTGGACAACGCCTGGCATTTCGTGACCCCCGACATTGGCTGGCGCGCCTGGGATGAAGCGGCCGGAGATCTGAAATACTGGACAGGAACAGCCTGGGCCCCCCTGCCTGTCAGCACTCAGAACCTCGACGGAGTCGGGGTTGCGACCAATTCAGACAGTACGAACCGTTTGTCCGTTCGCAGCCCGGCGACCTTGCTGAGCCACGAAGGCGGCGGGCATCAGCTGAAGATCAACAAAGCCAGCGGAGATGATGCCGCGTCGCTGTTGTTCCAATCGAACTGGACAGGTCACGCGGAAATGGGACTGTCTGGCTCAACCGAATTTTCCATCAAAGTGTCTCCTGACGGCGGCAACTGGACTGAAGCGATGACCTTTGATCCCGTAGCCGGAACCGTGTCGGGCGCAGCTGTTCAGGCCGATGCCAGCGATACGACTTCGGGCCGACTGATGCGCGCCGACTATGGATACGGCCCTGGAAACCTTCTTGGAACAGTGACCGAAAACTCAGGTGTTCCGACCGGCGCTGTCATTGAGCGCGGCAGCAACGCCAACGGAGATTATGTGCGGTTGGCCGACGGCACTCAGATCTGTACGGCCATGCTTGCGCCCGTGGCCTGCACGACTGCTGAGGGTGCTCTTTTCAAAAGCGGCCCAATAACCTGGGATTTTCCGGCTGTTTTTTCGACCCCCCCGAACCTGAACGGCACTGGAGGCGTTGCAACCCGATTTACCGGGTTTGATACACCTTCGTCGTCCCAATCGACATTCATTGTCTTCTCGGTGATCTCGGATGCGGCAGCCTTGGCGCCATCCGTCACAGCCATTGGTCGCTGGTTCTGACAGGCAGGGCCGCCTGGATACCGGATCAGGCGGCCAATCCGGCAGCAGATCGGTTGCGACCCGTTCCGCTTTTACCCGCGCCACAAGATTTGCAGCCCTTCATCACGCCGAAAAGCAGAATGGTTGCTGGAACTCCTGCTCGCGGAACGCAGCAAACAACTTGAAAAAAGGAGGTTTGCACCGACCAAACATACGCGATCTGCCCGTCCGACTTCTCGTGCCAAGTCGAAGCCGAAGACAATATTCGTTTACAATCAATCAGAATCGGTAGGTCGCCCCGATCACCGGCCCGGACTGATGGAACTCGAAATCATTGCCGCCGATCTCATGGTCGAAGGCGATATAGCGATATCCGCCACGGATCACCCATCTGTCATTGATGGAATAATCCGCCGTCAAAAGAACCTGCCACGTTTCGCTGTCACTTCGGAAGCCGCCATAATCAACGAACCCGGTTCCCGTCCATTTGTCGGAAAAAACGTAACGTATTCTTGCGCCAATGACCGGGTCTACCCAATCGTCGTCAACAACGGTCGTGCGCCCAGGTGCCGAAGCGGACGTTAGTGTGAAATTGGTTTCGGTGCTGAACCATCTGAAACCACCGGCAATGTCCAGTTGAACGGAAGGATCTTCATAGACCCGATAGGCCACGTACCCACTGAGGAACTGGGTGGTGAATGATGTATCGAGAGTGGATCCAGACGGACCGGCACCACTGTTGCTGAAGGATAAATTTGTATAATTGTAGTCAGCCAGCAGGCTCCAACGCCCATTGGATGCCGCAAACGCGCCCATAAAGGCGAAATCCAGGTTGCTCAGAGCGTCAGAAAAACTCAACGTGCCGTCCAATGTCCCTGACGGGGTTTCGATAGACGTTTCCGTTTCAGGCATGAAAAGGTAAATCGTCGCTTCATAGGACCAATCGCTTTGCTGCGCGGAAGCGGTTGTGCCAAACGCCGCAACCAAAGCCAAACCCGCGCCTCTTATTGCCAATTCTGTTTTCATCTCGTCCCTCCAATATTTCAGATGTAATTCAGCTTTTTGGTGATCCAGAACAGGATTTCCGCCAACACACTGATTGCGCCCGCCTTGTCCGTAATTACCAGCGCCGTGCCGGAAGTCCCGAATGGAAAATCTTCGATATTGATCTGGTCCGGAACTTCGATCAGCACCGGATAACTGGACACGCCAGCCAGATCGCGCAGTGAAGGAAGGCCCGTGCGCGAGTCAACAACGCCCTCTGCCGTTCCTACGGGCAACGATATGACGGTCCCATGTATTTCACCGCCCGGCTCGATTCGCAGCGCAAGGCGGATCTGGTCGCCGACGGAAACGTTCATGCGACTTGATTGGGGCAAACTTGCGATCAGATGGCGGTCATCGGGGACAACAAAAGAGATCGCCCCCTGTGCGATAGATACACGATTTCCGGGACGCAGAGAAACGGCGGTGACAAAGCCGTCTTCCGGCGCGCGCACGACTGTTTGTTCCAGATTCCAAAGCGCCTGCGCCAAAGCCTGCTCAGCCTCGACCACACCGGCATCAATGCCGTCGATCTTGGCGGCAATCCGCCGCTCCAGACCGGCTTTGCGCGCCTCGGCCGCGCGCAGGCTTGCGGACAATTGATCGATGGCAGACACAGCTTCCTGCAACTGGAAGGTCGTCGATGCCCCCCGCTTTTCAAGATCGACAATGTCGTCACGGCGCTGGACGCCAAAGGTCAATTGCGCGGTGAGGGATTCAATGTCGGCTTCCGCCGCTGCCAGGTCGGACTGTAACTGATCTGCCGCAGAACGCGCGGTTTCAAGACTGGCTGTCAGCCGGGCGACTTCGATCCGAAAGGGTGTATCGTCAATCCGGAACAGCGGATCCCCTTTCGCGACCCGTTCGTTGGGGCGGACCGAAACGTCAACGACAGTACCTGACACATTGGGGGCAATGTTGGTGGCAACGCCCTGCACCGAAACAGGCCCTGTCGGTGTGGTGTGGTTGAGGGCACCGATTACAACCAGAGCAATGATTGCAGCACCCCCATAGACGACAGATTTCCAGAACCGGTTCCATGGAAGCAGCCCCAGCTTGGAAAACACCACCCAGATCACTCCGAAATAGAGACCTAAGACAATAAGCATATGTTTACTCCATTGCGCAGAGCTGCTGATACCAGCGGGGCGCAATATTTGTTTCGGATGCGGCCAAGAAGTACGCCAACGCTTGCCCTATTTGCGTGTCGATTTCGCGGCCGCGCATTTCTGTTGACGCGCGCGGCCTTGTTTCATTGTTGCGCCGCAGATCTTTTGACCATGAAAGCCTCGACTGCCTGTTGCGTTTCCGGCCGCAGGTTTTCAATTCCTTCATACGGCATTCCTGTGGCCGGGCCAGTGTCAGGGAAAAGCTCTTTTCTCGCCATGTGGCGTCCCAGTATGCGGACGAACTCCTGCCCGCCCCAAGCACCAACTTCGGTCGAAACCGGGTATTTTTCGTGGGTGTCGCGCATCACATCAAAGAAATCTGCAATGATCGCGTTTTGACCCGGCCCGGGAAGGTTGAGCTTCAGCTTGTCCTTGACGACCGCCTTTGGGGTACTCACCGAATAGATGATCACGTGATCACGCCGACCTTTGCTTTCATCTTGAAACAGGATCGAGGCGGATTGATCCACGCCATCAATCAACCGGTCTCGGGGAATATGCTGAACCGCGCCGCCGAATCTAGCCAGCGTCGTATAAAGATCAGACACATGAATAATGTTGTTGATCATGCTGTCTGGTTCAATCAGACCCGGCCACCTTATGAAAGCGTCCACGCGAACCCCGCCTTCGGTCGTATCGCCTTTGCCTCCGCGAAAGACCATTGGCGTAAAACCGGATGCCGGTGAATACTTGGTGAAATGGCCGTTGTCGCCCATCAACACGACAATCGTATTATCCGCCACGCCAAGCTCGTCCATGCGCGTGAAGATTTCGCCCAAATACGTGTCCAGCTCTTGCAGTTTGTCGGCGTACAGACCTCCATTGACGCTTTCCGGCCCGTCACGCCCGGCCCGCGTGTTGTCCAGCGGGATCATCGGCCAATACTGTAGGAAGAAAGGCTCAGTACCGCCGGCCAAGCGGTCCAGTTCACTCAGGGTTTTGTCCTGAAAAGCTTGGTTCATCTCATCATATTTGGCTGCGTTCCAACGCTCACCCGGCTCCATTCGGATCTCACGAACAGGTCCGCCGGCATTTCCTTCGATCACCGTGGCCATGGCCGATGCATCGGGGCGGAACCAGTCGTCGATCGTGTAATCGTCGACAAAATCTGCGATACCAACCGAAACCTGCTCGCGGATTGCATCGTCATTGAAAATCGTCAGCTGACCTTGTTGATGAACGGCGTGCTGCGCATAGTCGAACCCCTGGTTCATTGCCCAGCTCTCGGCAATGTCACCCATGTGCCACTTGCCGACATGCGAGGTTGCATATCCTTCGGCCTTCAGAACCTCGGCAAGCGTCACTTCCTCTCCGGGCAGACCGAAACCGGCGATGTCGACGGTCGTATCACCCATTCCGATCCGAACCGGCAGACGACCGGTCGTCTGGGCCACACGTGTCGGGGTGCAGGATGGCTCTGTATACATGCGCACCATGCGCATCGCTTCGTCGGAAAAATCGTTGATGTTCGGGGTGCTGATGCCGCGTACTGCGTTCAGTTCCGGGATACCCATATCCCCAAAACCGATGTCATCGACCAGAATACTGATGATGTTCGGGGGGTTGCCACCGTTCTCGTCTCGAAATGCCGCGAGAGCCTGATCAACGGCGGTATCGTCCTGTTCCCAGGCATCCTTGTTCTGGGCCTGAAGGATATAAAACTCGGAATCATGCGCAATGGTTGCATCCTGCGCGTAGGCAGGTGCGCTGATCGCCAGAGAACCCAGCAAAAACAACTTGAGATCCATTTCTTTAGGTTTCCTTCTTCCTTGGGTTTTCTTCTCGCTCCAGACCCTGTGCGATAAGATCGTGGGCGACACTGGAAAGCGTCTGACCGGTTAAATCCGCAAGACGCGTAAGCCTGTGACGCTGTGAGGGTGTAAGGAGGGTCACGATCCGTTCCGACCGCACTTCTGCTTTCGGAAGCGGAGGGCGACCACGTTTGGGCGCGGCAAGCGGATCGGGCAATTTCATTTGAACATATTCCTATGTTTCGACTAAGCTTTTCATGCAAACTACAGGGGAGATGTTTTGCACCGCATCAAAAAATCGACAAAACTAGACTTGGCCCCGCCCGAAGCGCCCCGGTTTTTTGCGGCCACTTTCCGTGATCCGAACCAAATCGCCGCAATATCCAAATGGGATATGGATTTCCGTCAGATCGAAGACGGCGAAATGCAGGCTGATTTCAAGGTCAGATCCGGCCCGCTGATTTCCGTTATGAAGTTTGGTTTCTCGCGGCGTGTGCACCAGATCGGCGCGTCTCCGAAGGGGCACATCACATTTGGCATCCCTACCCATTCAAGACTGACGGACTGGAACGGTACCAGCATCGAAACGCCACCGTTTCTGTCCTTCGGCAGCGGCGATGAGTTCGACTGTATCAGCGACAGCGGGTTCGGCGGATATACGATGACCGTTGAAACTGAGAATGCGATGAAAATAGGCGAGAAGCTGGGGATCGCAGTCTCTGATACAGAATTCGGGGCATTTTTGTTGCCTGCAACGCCACCTGATCGCTCGACTGCGCTTTTGAACAACATTCAGACTTTGTTGGCGAACCCAAATTCGTCAGAACAGGGCGAAACCCATTTGATCGAAGAGATACTGCGGATCGCTTTGGGGGGCGGGGCGGATCGCAGGGAACCGCGGATAAACCGAAAAGCTCTGGCACTTGCTGCGGCCATTGATCGGATGACGGCGACCCCGGACGAAAACGTCCCCATCAGCGAGATCTGCGGGGATATCAGTGTGTCATTGCGCACATTGGAACGCGCGTTCAACGAAAAATTCGGTATCGGCCCAAAGGCCTATTACACAAGGCTCCGCCTCAACAGGGTTCGCAGCCTGCTTGCAGAGCAAGGCAAAGATCTGTCAATTTCTGACGCCGCAAACCGATATGGCTTTTGGCATATCGGGCAGTTCTCACAAGATTACAAAAAGTGTTTCGGCGAATTGCCATCGGCCACTGTCGATTGAAAACACATGGCTTTGTTCTATTTGTGACCATGACCTTTCATGGAAGCAAATCCGACACGGCGTAAAAGCTCAGCAGGTCAGGCTCGGGCCGCATTCCATTTCAGGCACATGCGCCGTCATGATCCACAAAATCTTGCTCAACTCTCGCGACTTCGCTGCGGTTCAAAATCCACTTACGCGTTCTATCAGCCAGTACATTGACACTGACCCGATGCCATACGCGGTCAAGACCGTGGCATGTTTGCCAACCGGAAGCGCGATCAGCCGCCAGGTCGCCATCAGAAGAGCCAAGGCAGCAATAAAACTCAGCTGCCCGGCTTCGACACCGAGGTTGAAGGCCAGCAATGCCGCGGGAATATCGTCAGGAGGCAACCCGATATCAGCCAATGCTCCTGCAAAACCTAGGCCGTGCAAAAGCCCGAACCCGAAGCAAACGATCCAGGGTTTCTGTTTTGAAAGCCGGAACCGTCCTTCGCCGCCTTTGACGATCTCCATCGCCAGAAAAACGATGGACAACGCGATAACGGCCTCGACCGGTGGTCCGGGAACATTCAAAACGCCCATCGTTGCCAGCGCCAAGGTTATTGAATGCGCAAGTGTGAACGCTGTTACGGCTCCGACAAGTTTCCATGGATCGCGTACCAGAACAAACAGCGCGAAGACAAACAGAAGGTGATCCCAACCCTCCAATATGTGTTCAAACCCCAACTGGGAATATGCGGCAAACACTGACCATGTCGACTGTTCAGAAGGTATGATTTGGACATTGATATCCGGTGTAAAACGAAGCGTAGTAGGTTGCGCATCCTGGGGATGTACACGCGCCAGCACGTCGTTTCTCTGAGTCTCAAGGCCCTCAATGGCAATGGGTTGGCCCGCGATACCCGCCTGGCATTCGACGACCCACGACGAAACCCACCCTCGACCGTCGGAAACGGGATCCGGGCCACGCGCCGGTGTGCAGCCATCTGGCAAAACTGCGTCAATCGCCATCGGTTGGCCATTCACGTCGGGCTTTCGCCAATGAACGCTCCAGCTGTCAGAGGCAATTTGACGAATTTCCAGATATCCCGGATCAAGCGCGTGCGCAGCAGCGAAATTTGCAGGCCACACAAAAAGCAGCGCAAACAGGAAGCAGATCAAGGTTCTCATTTGGCCGGGCCTGAAAGATCGGGGGCCACAATCTCGTATTTTTCGGCCAGAGACTGATATTGCGCTTGCGCCAGATCTTCACTCATCGCGCGGCGCCAGTCCCGCAGCACCGTATTGTGAATTTCAGCAAGTGGCGGTGTTCGGCTGGGCTCGACAGCAACGACCTCGACAAAGTGGATACCGTAACCTGACCGGATCGGACCCGTCCACTGACCTGTTTCGACCTCTGTGATGCTTTTCGAAAACCCTCCTCCAAAGACCGACTCGACAACCCGCGTCGCGGACAAAGGCATTGACGCCGGCAGCAAGGTCGAACCGCCCAGATCGGAAATGTCCTGCTTGGCGCGCAGGCTGGCGAGGGCTTTCTCGATTTCGGCCTCTCCGGGCTCCTCTCCAAGAAAGACCTGATTAAAGGCCACCATGACAGGCGTTGCATAGCGTTCCGCGTTTTCCTGAAGAAAAACCTCCAGATCTTCGTCATTCGGAACGATGGAAGTGGCAATGGCTTCGGTCAGATAATCCATTTTTTGGCTCAGCCGGGTCCTTATCAAGGGATCTCCGCGATCCAGACCAAGTTGTCTTGCCTCTCTGACCAGAACCTCTTCGCGAATGGATGCGTCGACCAAAGCCTTCAGTTCCGCATTGCTTGGAGGGCGTTTCCACTGCGCTTCGAAACGAGCAGACAAAAGCGCAACGTCATTCTCGTCGAGTGTTATTTTCTCAAAATCTTCAACGCTCTCGCTTTCCGGTGCTGCAATATGGAACCAAACAAAAATTGCCGCCCCAATCAAAAAAAAATGGAGCAAAGGTTCTTTCAGTACTCGCATCAAGCCTCCTGCGTGAAACGTGGCCAGATTGTTTGTTCAAATGTTGGCGTCATCGGGTCGGGTTTTGCATGATGATGCCCTCCGCGTGTTACAGTAACGCGAAGGACGCACCGAGGTAAGGTCATTGACTCGGCTTGTGTTCCAATCGCAGAACGGATCACTCTGCCGGGGTGTACCAGATCGGGGACGAATAGGCGCGTTCCTGATGCGTAAGCACTGCATCTTCGGGCAATTCGATACCGTATCTCAACTTGTCGTACAGGATCCAACGCGGCGTTGGAATTTCGATGGCGCGGACGTAGTAAAACGCGCGTGCATTCGGATCGAAATCCGGGTCTGACCATACGGTGACAAGTTCGGCCGTTCCGATTGTGTTGGTCCAGCTGGCAGTCTCCACGTCCACAGTGTTTCCAACCGCAGGGACTTTGCCGTTTTGATCGACCTCGCGGTTATCCGACCATGCGACGTCGTAGACCTTTTCCTGCAAGGCACCTTCAGAATCGAGCCATCCCTTTATCACTTGAACACGGTCCAGATTGGCACCAACCGGGTCGCGCAGAGCGGCGATCAGGAAGCTTGGCGCAGCCTCACCCTCGCGCGGGCGCAGGTCCGAACCCATTGGCACCCCTTTGGTATAACCAACATTGGCTAGGAAACGGGTTTCAACATCTGCTTCACTGAAATCCCATCCGCCAAAGAACCGCAGGCCGATCCTTGGCCCGGTCGTTGCATAGGTTTCGCGGCGCTTGAACGCGTCAAAGATCGCCGAGCGTGTATTCTCGGTAGCCCATACGGCCGTGTATCCGGAGGCGACAAGCAGGTCGCCGGGAATTTCACCAAGGTCATTGGCTATAAACGGATGCTTGATACGCGAGGCTGAGGGTTCGACGCTGACGGATTTTCCAAAGAAGTTGTCTTCTTCGGCCGTGGCCAGAGAGGTATGGCTGTCCGTCGCACCCCCCATGCCGAATTTATAGGGGTTCACGCCAAACTTTTCTTCCAGCATCAATCCGCGTTTCAATGCCTCTCGGGCGTATTCTCCTGCCAGCATGTCATCGGTTTTTAACTCGGTTATGTCCAGATTGCCGACGTCCCAGTTCTCGTAATCGGCAAATTCGTCATCCGGGCTCAGGAAAGGATGCGCTTCTCCGTCGCCCTTTATCTGGGTGACTTCGTAATGGGGCTCCCATTTTGCGCGGTCCGCGACATAATCCTCGTCAACCTTGCCGCCGTGATACGTGTCTTCGGTCGGGAACATCCACCCATTCGACAGGTTCCCGTTATGGGCAAAGGCAACTGCACGCCCCCCCGTTTTTTCCTGATACTCTTCAAGCCAGGCATAAAGCGCCTTTGGATCCGTATCACCGTAGGGCGGTTGCGTGACCGGCGGCACCATTTGAAGCGCCCTGATTGGCCCATCGCGCAGCATGACATTGCGGTGCAAGTTGAACCCTTTCGGTACCGAGGTCCATTCAAAACCGATGAAAGCGGTAAAGGTGCCGGGGTCATTGTGCCGCTCTGCCGCCAGAACGATGCTTTCCCAGGTAAAGGCAAACGCATCGGCACCGGGGCTGTAGGATTCCAGCAGGATTTCCGGCAGTGTCATTTGCGAAAAATTGGTGATGATGTCGAAAGCCGCTTTACCGGCTTCTTCCCCGCCGGCCTTGTACCCCTCGTACCACTCCAGTCCTTTGGGATCAGAAAGAACGCCCGGCTTGCCAGCCTGCAAATCCGGCGCGAACCCCATCAGGTCCGTGTGATCGGTGAGAACCATCCAATCCAATGGTCGTGACAGTCTTACCGGCTGACCTGTTGAAGAAATGACCTGCTCACCCTTGGCGAAACGCCACGCCTCATCCGGCAGCAAGGTGTTCCCGAAAGCACCCGCATCCAGCGAAAGCCCGGTGTGAAGGTGAGTGTCTCCCCATAATGGGCGTTCAGGAAATGTGCGTTGGGCGTAAGGGGAATAGGGCTGATCAGAAAACAATCCCTCGGCAGCATCTTCGCTGGGTACGGCGTCGGCACCAACAACAGCAGGGACCAATACGAGTGAGATTATGCAAGCAGATTTCCGAAACAAAGTGACCTCCCAGTTCAGGAATACTCAGCTGTGAGGGCGAATTTCATCGCGCCATTATTATATTCCCATTTTCTTATATCACATTCTATTGGCCAACGGGTTTTTTTAATCTGAGAGCTGCAAACCCGCGCAATCAGGGAATTCGGCGAAAGCCCTTAGGGAGATCGCTAATCGTGTTCACCTGACAAGACTCGTCGGATCATCTTATCTGATAGTAAAATGAAAGCTTCCGGCTGACGCCCCCAGGCGGGCGCGGGAAAGGTGCGGCGGTTCGAACCTGTTCTTTGGCTGCGCGCTCTATTTCCGGCGAGCCAGAGCTTTCGACGACATCAACCCAAGCCAATGAACCATCCGGGTCAATCTGGAAAAACACCCGCGCATAGCCACGACCGGCAACGTAAACGATTGGCGCCCTGTTCAGATGAACAAGAACCTGACCCGCATAGTTCGTGGTGTCCGAATTTCCCGGCCCCCGCCCGCCTGAACGGGTGCCGCCCCGGTTTTGTCGGAAGGCGTCGACACCCTCTCTTTGATACGTCGCCAGAGGTGATTCAATCGTCTGTTCCGGAAATCTCAGAGCATCAAAGTTGCTTGACGGATCCAACGCACCCCGCAGAGTGGGTTGCGGGCGTCGGTCTGGAAGGCGAGGCCGCAATGACGTGGCCACGGCCTGTTCGGATCCGTCCACGCTTGCATCGGGTACGGTCAGTTCGGCGTCGTCATCCAGAGGTTCCGACGCTTCTTCCGGTATTACAGGTTCAAGTGGGGACGTGTTTTCCGGAACAATAGGAGCCACCTCGACCGGTAACGCGGCAATCTGTTGCTGTTCCTCGGACACCGGTTCTTCGGCAGAAGAAGGCTCAACCGGAGCAACCGCCTCTTCCTTCGGCACCTCGGGTGTTTCGGCCAACGCTTCGGGCCTTGCCGACACAGCGCCTTCAGCTTCGGCGGCTTCGCCTTCGTCCTCCAGGTTCTGGTCTACAGGGTCCACGACAACCTCATCCGGCGCCCTCGGCTGGATAATCGTTGAATCCCCGGTATCGGGCGTGAACGTCTCTTGCGGATTCGGCGAGGCCACGCGGGCATCACTTGTCGGAACTTCTGCCTCCTGCGGCTGGGTTGGCGGTTCCACCGGAGGGGTTGGCGGTTCATCCGGCGCAGGCGGTACGGGTTCGATCGTGGTATCGGCCAACTCTTCGAACGCGTTGCTGAGTTCGATCGTGTCGGTACCGGGTTCCCCGGAAGCCGGGTCTGACAAATCTGGTACCGTGACAATCAGGCCGATCAGATGCACCAGTACGGAAATCGAAATTGCAATGATTGCAACAAAAACGGACCGCCTGATCATTCGAGGGCCTGTTCGGTCACCAGAAAAACGGTTGGCGCACCCAACCGGCGCAAACTGCTGGTGATCTCCATCAATCGAGAGGCCGACGCATTCCTGTCTGGAACGATCCGCACGGGCCCCGAGTCATGCGCGGCCATGAAAGCTTCTGCCTCGATCGGATTGCCGCGAAAACTCAATGTCCCGTCCCTATGAAGAACAAGCGCATCCGGCGGCTCGCGGCCGTCAAGATCCGCAGTATTCACCAGATCCAGATCGGGATCCAATGGCGGTGCAATCGTACCCGTAATCAGAAAAAAGATCAGGATCAGAAAGACGACGTTGATCAGCGGAATTGTGGAATCGCGATTTCGACCGGGTCGGATGTAACGGATCATTGCCTCACTCCAACACCCTGACTGTCAAACCTTCGCGCCCGCGCAAAGGGACAAGCAGGTCCACAAGACGTTGCGCGGTTGTCCCGGGATCAAGGCTTACCAGCACCTGACCGGCCTGGACCTGATCGAACAATTCCTCAAGCGACAGGGGTTGGCCGTTCAGGACAACACGTGCGGGGCCAAGTTGCACGAAAAGGCGCTCGGGCGGTGCAGCGTCGGCATTCCCGCCTGTGGCGGCGCTGCTCAACTCGATCTCGCTGAACCGCGAAAACGTTGAGGACAGCATGAAAAACAGCAAAAGCAGAAAGATCACGTCGATAAGGGGTGTCATCGACATGCGCCGCCGCACAAAAGGCGCAGTGTTACGCATGCTCTGGGGCGACCGGGACCTGTGCCGCCGCCTCTGTGCTTTGGATGGAATGACCGGGAACCAGAACCGTACGCAAAGCCTTGTCCGCAAAAACACGCTCGCGTGCGGTTCGGCTTTCAAGCCAGGACAAAACCATCGAAGTTGGCATCGCAACGGCCAGACCCACAGCCGTGGTGATCAGGGCCACCCAGATCCCGCCGGCCAAAAGTGACGGATCAACCGATGATCCAGCGGTTTGCAAGCTTTGGAAAGCACTGATCATACCCAGAACCGTACCAAAAAGACCCAGCAAAGGCGCCAACTGCGCCACGGTGTCTAGCAAACGAAACCCGCGTTCCAGCCCGGCAAGCGCCAGACCCGCTTCGGCATCCAGCCGGTCATCGGCCCCTGGAACACCAGATGCGTTCATCGCCGCGCCCACAATAGGGGCAAGATAGCTGCTGCTGTCCGCCAGCCTTGCGCGCGCGGCACTGTGATCTCCTGCGTCCCAGGCTGCCAGAGCTTCAGACAGAACCTTGTGCCGCCCGACACCGCAGGCTGCAAATTGCCAGAGTTTGTAGAGGGTGACAGCCAGCGTCAAAACCGACATGGCGATCAATATCGCCACCACCGGCCCGCCGAGGTCAAAAATCTCACGAAGTGCGGCTATAGGACTCATCCCAACAACTCCATTTCCACCCTGCTGCTCAGCGTGAGGGTGCTGTCGCATATGTCGCTTTCGGTACCATCCACGACGCAGGAGTTCGCGCCGTTGATCAAGGCTTGTCCAACTGTGTCACATGTTCTGTTGGGAAGGTCGAACTGGCGCACCCGGGGCCGGTCGGCGGGCAGATCGCGAAAATCGAACAGAGAAAGGTTCAACACACCACCTTCGGTGTCGAAAATGACGGTTTCGAACACGGCACCGTCGATCGGCTGCCCGGTTTCATTCTTGACCAGAAACGTCAACCTGCACGCGCTGGCGACATCCTCGGCCGAGTTCAGCTCCACAAAGAGCCGTGCAGCGGAATCGGATTGTGCAGACGCTGTGGACAGCAAACAGCCAGAAAACATGGCCGCGACCATAATGCGACGAAACAGCATGAACAGACTCCGTGTTGCAGCGCTGGAATAATCGGGCAGCGACCGTCAGCTTGCCCATCTGCGTTTCTACCCGAGGGACATGTTACATTAAAGAGCCGCGAAGGGTGGTAAAGTAAAAGGGTCGTCAGCGCGTGTTGATATACGTACGTTCACGGCAAGACATACGGTGCGCAATCAGAATTTCAACTGTGCCCAAAGCTGCTCCGCGCATCCGGACAACCAGCAAGTCGATGTCGAATCTAATTTGAAAAGTCGCACTTTTTCCAATCAGGTGCTTAAGCCGCAACAAAAGGCGCGAAACTGCGCTCTATCCAGTCTTCACAGAAAATCACTCAAAGCGGTTTTTGAACGTCGTTTTCACTTAATTCTTGCTAAAAGCGCGAAAAATAATGCATATTTGTCTACATTTTTAATGCATATGAATAATAATAACATGCTTTTTGAGAGGCAAGCGTCGAGCACAGCGCGGCTTCCGTGCTTTAAAGCCCATTGGGGGAAGGGGTTCGAGTTTGTCGTTGTTAAAGATTGTAATGGTTCTTTGCGTTGTCGTGGCTATACCGTCGCAGACCATCGCCAACATCGGAAAAATTATTAGCGTCAAACAAGGCGCCCAAGTTGTTCGCGCGGGAAAAGCACAACCCGTTTATTCAGGAATGGAGGTTGCGTCCGGCGACGCGCTCAGCACTGATCAGACTGGCGTAATCCAAATCGTTTTTGTGGATGACACCAAGATTGCCATTGGCCCCAACGCACGCATGGTTCTGGATGTGTCCATGTTGCGAAATAACCGCAAAGCCAAGAGCTTTGCCGTTCAGGCCTTGGGTGGCAGTTTTCGGTTTATTTCCGGGAAAAGCCGAAAGAGAGCTTACTCGATCAGGACTCCGTCGGCGACAATGGCCGTGCGCGGCACCACCTTCGACATGTGGATCGTGTCGGAAAAACAAAGCGCGATGCTTGTCCTGCAAGGTACGGTCCGCATGTGCGGCAGTCAGGGCGCGTGCAGATCTTCGGGGCGTCAATGCAGCATGTTCGCAACAAGCGGAGACGGAGGAGTAGGACGGCCTGCCGATCAGGCGCAATACGAACAAGCGCTGAAAAGCGGGTTTCCATTCGTTCAGTCCCAGGAAGGGCTGCTGCCCCCTTTGCAGGTACGCGTTGAAGGGTGCTCAGGTGATGGAGCGCCCATACGGCGCATCGAGACAGACCGGTCGGAAGCCCGTAGGGACCCTCCTCAGCAACGCGAAGCGCAGAATACGGTCACTGGCCCTTCGCCTTCCGCGAACAATGAACCGGCAAGAGAAGAACCGGACCATGCAGAACCCGAACGCGAAGAACCAGAGCAGGAAGAGCCCGACAGAGAAGAACCGGAGCAGGAAGAACCTGAACCGGAAGAACCTGAACATGAGGAACCCGAACGGGAAGAACCGGAACCTGAGGAGCCCGAACGGGACGAACCAGAGCGGGAAGAAACTGATCCGTAATTGCTCGGGAATTGCTGTTGAACACGCAGTTCCAGTTCCATTTGTCTGGAGGATGGTGTGAGCGACAAGGCGCGGAAATCCAGGAACGGGCGATGGGCCTTCCGCCTCGTGGGGCTGGGTCTGATCCTTTTGGGTTGCTTCATCCGGGCGTGGGATCCGTACCCGGTTCGAATGACGCGCCTGATCTATTTCGACGTTTTGCAAAGATTATCCCCGCGGGAGTTCAATCCCGAACTCCCCGTGCGCGTCGTGGATATCGATGAGGTCTCGCTTGCCAGCTTTGGACAATGGCCCTGGCCCCGCACTTTGGTTGCGCAGTTGGTTCAAAATCTGGGTGACTACGGCGCCGCGACGATTGCGTTCGACATGCTGTTTGCTGAACCTGACCGGTATTCGCCGTCTCGCCTTCTGAATGATCCATCGCTGGCGGGCGTACTGACTGTGGAACGCCATGCCGAAAAGCTGGACAACGATGTCTTGCTTGGGATGGAAATGGCCTACTGGCCCGTGGTGCTGGGCGTGGCCGCGCGATTGTCGGCCAAAGGTGAGCCCATTGCGGCCAAGGCCGGAATCATTGAATTCGGGGAAAGCCCTGCCGAGGGGCTGATCTCGGTTCCGCATTGGACGCCGATCGCGCCACCATTGGATCGGGCGGCGGCGGGTGTCGGCGGGGTCAATGTCTCGCCCATCGGAGGAACCGGCATCGTAAGACGGGCGCCGGTTCTCTGGAACGGTCCGGACGGTCCGCTGCCAAGCCTTGCCGTCGAAGCCCTCAGGGTCGCCCTGGGTGAGACCAGCATTTTCGTGGAAGGCGCGCCTGACGAGGCTGGCATCATGCTGGCCGTCGAAATCGCCGGATACCGTTTACCGACAACCGAGAATGGCGAGCTTTGGCTGAAGTACCGGCGGGACAGCCCCGACCTTTACATTTCAGCCAGGGATGTCCTGGAAGGTACTGAAGACCCCGGGCTGCGATCCGAAATCGAAGGAAGAATAATCCTGATCGGAACCTCCGCTGCCGGTTTGTTCGATATTCACCAGACAGCACTTGGCGAAAGCGTCCCCGGTGTTTCTATTCATGCCCAGATGATCGAACAGATTCTGACCGGTGATATGCTCAGCCGGTCTGACGTGACCGCAGCACAGGAACTGCTTGCCTTTGCGTTTCTGGGGCTTGTGGTGATTGCGGTCATGTCCAGCTTTGGCGCCATCGCATCCTTCATCGCCGGTGGCATAGCCGCCGCAGCCGTTCTTGCCATCAGCTGGCTGGTTTTTCAAAACCAATCCATCCTGTTCGATGCCACCTTTCCTCTGATTGGAGGCATCGCAAATTTCGGTCTGCTGGCGGGGTATCTTTTTGTTTCGACCGAGCGCGAAAAGCGCCAGATTCGAAAAGTCTTTTCGCATTACGTGGCCCCGGAAATCCTTGATGAAATGGAGAATTCGGGCCACCAGCTGCAATTGGGCGGAGAAAGTCAGGAAATCACCGTGATGTTTTCGGATATCCGGGGATTTACCGCTCTGTCCGAGTCGGCGTCGGCAACGGAACTTGTATCCTTGCTGAACGCGCTGTTTTCCAAGCTTGGAGATCAGATCCTGCATGAGCGTGGCACGATCGACAAGTTCATCGGTGACGCCATCATGGCCTTCTGGAACGCGCCTTTACCCGTCACGGACCATCCATGCCGCGCAGGGCTTGCTGCGCTCAGGATGCGGCGTGCCTTGGCACAGTTCAATGCATCCGAGATCATGCGGAACCGAAAGCCGATAGCGCTGGCAACCGGAATCGCCACGGGGCAGGCCTGCGTCGGCAACATCGGATCGCAAAAACGGTTCAACTATACGGTTATCGGAGACGTCGTGAATGTTTCGGCACGGATCGAACAATGCTGTCGAACGGTCGAGTATGACATAATCGTCTCAGACGCGGTGTATCAAGCCGGTCGAGATGATCTGGCATTTTTGCAGGCAGGCCATGTTGACCTGAAAGGCAAAGCCAACCCAGAGCCCGTTTTTGTTCTGGTTGGAGATTCCGCTTTGCGGAAGACGGACGCGTTCCAGGAACTCGTTGCACGGCACGGTAAGTTGATCGCAGCATTGAGAACCCGAAAGCCTCAGGGCGACATCCTGCGCATGTGTCAGCATTGCGAAGAACTTGCCGCAGATATCGAACCCGGATTGCGCCAGTTCTATCGCGCTTTGGCAGGTCGCGCGGCCGATTTCCGCGCGGTCGCATCATCTGGGCCTGTCATGTTCACCCGAAACACCAGAATAGCCGGTGGTGTTTAGGCGGCGCTGCATCGAAAACTCGGCTGACTTCGGCCCCCAGAGCCCTGCGTCAGTGAGTGTCACGCGAGACGCGCACCCTGTGCGTCGAAGCGATAGACCCTGCCCGGAGAATAGCCAAATCGGATGCTCTGACCGGCTTCAACCTGATGCTGCCCGAACAGGCGCGCGGTGATCTGGTGATCCTGCATCATGGCAATCACGTTGGTGTCACCGCCCAAATGCTCGACATGGGTGACGTTTGCGACCACCGGACCGTCGTCAGACAAAAACAGGTCTTCCGGCCGGATCCCCGTTGTAATGTCTGCGCTTTCGCCGATCATGCTGGCAGGAAAGAAATTCATCGACGGCGCCCCAAGAAAACCGGCCACGAACTGGTTGGCAGGATTGTTGTAAAGCTCCATCGGGCTGCCGACCTGTTCCACACGCCCGTCGCGCAGAACGACGATTTTATCGGCAAGAGTCATTGCCTCGGTCTGGTCATGGGTCACGTAGATCATCGAAGCGTCAAGCTGCCGGTGCAGGTTCGCAATTTCCAACCGTGTATTCATACGCAGGGCCGCATCGAGATTGGACAGCGGCTCGTCGAACAGGAACAGCTTTGGTTCCCGGACGATGGCACGACCGATGGCGACGCGCTGGCGCTGACCACCGGACAGTTCGGAAGGATACCGGTCAAGGTAAGGTTCGAGGTTCAGCATCTTGCTTGCCCTTTTGACACGCTCGTCGATGACCTGCCTGCTCTGGCCCTCCTGTTTCAACGCCAATGACATGTTCTTGCGCACGTTCAAGTGGGGATAGAGAGCGTAACTCTGGAACACCATCGCGATACCGCGTTTCGAAGGCGGGGTGAGATTCATGAGCTCTCCGCCGATGCGCACTTCGCCCGACGTCACATCCTCGAGCCCCGCGATGACACGCAGAAGGGTGGATTTGCCACAGCCCGAGGGGCCGACGAAGACGACGAATTCACCCTCGTCAACGTCGATGTTGATATCCTTTAGGACCTCGACGGTGCCGAAGGATTTGTTCACGTTTTGCAGCGTCAGGGCGGTCATGTGCGTGCCTCTTTCAGCGAAATGGGTTGGCCGGTACGGATGCTTTCATCAGCGGCCAGGCAGATGGCCAGCGATTGCACGGCATCGTTCATGTGGCGGGTCAGATCGATATCTTCGGCGATGGCGCGCAGCATATAGGCTTGCTCGGCATCGCAGAGTTGCTGATGGCCGGGCTCATCCGGCATCTCTATTATCCGGTCGCCGTCAGGGCGGTGGACCAGAAGGCCGCCAACCTTGGTGTGGCCGTCGATATCCGCGGATGCGCCCTTGTTGCCATCCGTGATTGAAACCGATCCGTTGGGTGACACGATATCTTTCACGAAAAAGGCGGTCTCGGACATCATCGGGCCCCAGCCGGCCTCGTACCAGCCGACCGAGCCGTCTTCGAAAATCACCTGAAACTGGCCGTAATTGTACATGTCTTCGGCAATCTCATCACTCAGGCGCAGGCCCATGCCATGCACGCGGACGGGATCGGAATCGGTGATCTGGCACATCACATCGACGTAATGCACGCCGCAATCGACGATAGGCGATGTCGTCTGCATCAAGGCCTTGTGGGTTTCCCATTCGGCCCCGCTGCTTTGCTGGTTCAAGTTCAGACGGAAGACATACGGCCCGCCGAGATCGCGCGCCTCCGAGATCAGTCGCATCCATGACGGGTGGTGCCGCAGAATATATCCGATCACCAGTTTCCGGCCGGTTTCCACTGCTTTTGCGACCACGCGTCTGGCGTCCGCAACCGTCGTGGCCAGTGGTTTTTCAACAAAGACATGCGCACCTGCTTCCATTGCGGCGCAGGCAAAGTCTGCGTGGCTGTCGGAATAGGTTGCGACGACGACCAGATCGGGGTTTGTCTCGGCCAGTGCCGCCTGAAAATCCGAAAAGGCCGGATAGCCTGACAGGTCGTGATGGTCTACTTGACCTGTGCGATTGACCAGCCCCACGATCCGTGCGTCGGGGTGACGATGATGGGCCAAGGCATGGCTCAGACCCATGTTGCCAAGACCAGCGATCAGAACCCGGGTCATTTGACAGCTCCTGAGGTGATGCCACGGATCAGCTGGCGCGAGAAGATCACGTAGAGCACCAGAACCGGCAGGATCGCCATGCTGAGCGCGGACAGAACCGCGTTCCAGTCGGTCACAAACTGGCCGATGAAGACCTGGCTGCCCAACGTCAGGGTTTTGGTCTCTTCAGCGGGTGCCAGGATCAAGGGGAACCAGAGATCGTTCCAGATCGGGATCATGTTGAACACGGCGACGGTCGCCATGGCAGGCCGGACCAGAGGCAGCACCAACCGGAAAAAGATCGTGTATTCCGAAAGCCCATCGATGCGCCCCGCATTCTTCAGGTCATCACTGACCTGGCGCATGAACTCGGACAGGATGAACACCGCCAGCGGCAAACCCTGTGCCGTGTAGACGAAGATCAGGGCCCAGAGCGTGTTCACAAGCCCTGTGGCGACCATCATCTCCAGGATCGCCACGGTGCCGATGCGGATCGGAATCATGATCCCAAGCGCCAGATAAAGCCCCATCAACATGTTGCCCTTGAACCGGTATTCGCTGAGGGCAAAGGCGGCCATGGCGCCGAACAGAAGGATAATGGCCAGTGAAACCACGGTGACGATCAGCGAGTTCTGAAAGTAGAGAAAGAAATCCCCCTGCTTCATCACGGTCTGGTAGCCGATCAAGGAAAAGCTTTCGGCATCAGGCAAGGCAAGCGGCTCGCGAAAGATGGCCCGGCGCGTTTTGAAGCTGTTGATGATGATTACGAAAACCGGGAACAGGGCGATCAAAGTGTAAAGGATCAGCGCACCATGCATTGCGGCGGTATTCAGTGGATTCGAGCGTGCCTTGTTCATTGCAGAGCCCTCACAACTGGTACCGGCGCATCCGGGTCTGGATGCCGAAAAGGTAAATGCAAACACCCACAAGGATGATGGCGAACATGGCGCCGGCAATGGCGGATCCCATATACGGATCACCCAGTTGCAGCTGGAAGCCAAAGAACGTGCGGTACATGAAAGTGCCCAGGATGTCGGTCGAAAAATCCGGCCCAGCCAGCGCGCCCTGAGAGACATAGATCAGGTCAAACGCGTTGAAATTGCCCACGAATGTGAGGATCGAGATAATCCCGATCGAGGGCAGGATCAGCGGCAGTTTTATTTTCCAGAAAGCCGAAGCTCCTGTGATCCCGTCGATCTCTCCGGCTTCAAGAATTTCTTCGGGGATCGACAGAAGGGCCGCATAGATCAGCATCATCGGGATACCGACAAATTGCCAGACCGAGACAAGCGCCAGAGTTGTCAGCGCGTATTCTTCCTTGCCCAGCCAAGGCGCGAACAGGGTTTTCAAGCCAACCGCGTCCAGCATCGAGGGCGCAATCCCCCAAAGCGGAGACAGGATCAGTTTCCAGGCAAAACCCACGATCACGAAGCTCAGGATCGTCGGAATGAAAATGGCCGACCGGTACAGTGCGGCAAAGCGCAGCCTCGGGTGTGACAGGATCGCGGCCAAAGCGATGCCGATGGGGTTCTGCACCAGCATGTGGATCAGGAAGAACCAGAAGTTGTTGCCCAGCGCATTCCAGAATTGCGCGGACCAGAGCGGATCAAGGAACAAGGTTCGGAAATTCTCCAACCCCACATACACACGCGCCTGATCGACTTCGGTAAACAGCGCAAGGCGGAGCGTGTTGAACAAGGGCAGGATCATCACCGCCGTGTAAACCAGCACCGCAGGTGCAAGAAAAACGGCGATGTGCCAGCGTATGCGGCGGGTCTGCATGGGGATCTCCGGGGAAAAGGTGCCGGACGCGACGGGCCGCGTCCGGTGAGAGTGGTTCAGGTCTTACTGATGCGGTGCGTACCAGCTGGCCAGCCCGTCTTGCAGTTTCTTGCCCAAAGCCTCGGGGCTTTCGGTGCCCTTGATGGCCGCAACGGATGCACCCCAGGTCTCGTTTTCGAGGTTGGGCGTGCCACGTGACAGGATCTGATAGGTCGAACGGATGGTGCTTTCACACTCATCCCGCCATCCGACGATTTCCTTGGCAAGGGGATCTTCCAGTTCAACCGGAGTATTGGACAGAGGAAAGAAACCGGGAACCGCATTGCCGAAGATGCTGGCGAACTCCGGGCTTGCGACCCAGGCCAGGAACGTGCGGGCAGCCTCCTGGTTTTCACTGGCAGCGTTCAGACCTATGCCGATATCGGTATGGTCCGAAATATAGCAGGTGTCACTGGCATTTTGGACCGGCGGCTTGAAGGCGCCCATCTCAAAATCTGCCTGGGTGTTGAAGCCTGCAATCTCCCAGCTGCCCGCCGGATAAATTGCAGCGCGGCCCAAGGTGAACAGGTTCTGGCTGTCGGGATAGGTCTGCGCCTCATATCCGTCACCCAGATAATCGGCCCATTTCGCCAAAGTGGCAAAGGGCGCGACCCACTGAGGGTCGGTCAGCTTCTGCTCGCCCCGGATCAACGCCAGACGGCCTTCTTCACCTTTCCAGTAGTTGGGGCCGATATTGTTATAGCCCATCGTTGCGGCTTCCCACTGGTCATTGGTGCCCATTGCCATCGGAATATAGGTGCCGTCTTCCTTGATTTTGTCCAACACTTCAAAGAATTCTGCCTCGGTGGTCGGAACCTCCAGACCCAGTTCGTTGAACGCATCCTTGTTGTAGATGAAACCGTGGATCACCGATGCCATCGGAACACAAAAGCTGGCCGACCCATCGTCTGTCTGCCACGCCGATTTGGCGACGTCCGAGAAATTGTCCATCGCATCCAGATCGGACAGGTCGGTCAGATGGCCCGCTTCGTACAGCGCCAGAGAAGCATCGAACGGGCGGCAGGTGATCAGATCACCGGCGGATCCGGCTTCCAGCTTCGAGTTCAGAACCGCGTTGTATTCCGCCGGGGCTGAAGGCGAGAAAACAACTTTGATACCTGGATTGGCCGCCTCGAATGCAGGGATGATCTTTTCCTGCCACAGGGCGAGATCATCGTTGCGCCAGCTTTCGATCGTCAGCGTGGCATCTTGCGCATAGGCGCTTGTGACCAGCGCCGTGCTCATCAGAGCCAGGCTCAGAATTTTGCGTTTCATTTGGTTTCTCCCAGGTTGCTATGTTCGTTATCTTCATTCAGCCGGTTCATCGCATGACGCAGACGGCCATTCGTTGCAGCCAGTCGCTTTTGTGCATCCTCGACCGATACGGCACCTGCGGCGAAAAGTGCCGCGCATTTCAGGTTCCCATCCGCGGCCCTCAGGGCATCATCAGCACGTTCAGGTGATACGCCGGTAAGCTGGCACACGATTCCGTTGGCGCGTGCGCGCAGTTTGTCATTGTCCGCCCGCAGATTGATCATCATGCCGTCCTGAATATGCCCAAGCTCGATGGCCATCAGCGTCGACAACGTATTGAGGACTATTTTCTGCGCAGTGCCGGCCCCCATCCGGGTGGAGCCCGAGATCAATTCCGGAGGGGTCGCAAGCAGAACGGCATGGTCCGCCAGTTGCAACAATTGCGAATCCGCGTTGTTTGCAATCCCGATCACGGGCGTCCCCCTGTCGCGCGCCAGTTTTGCGGCGGCGACGGTATAAGGCGTGGTGCCGCTGGCCGAGACCGCGATGAGCGTATCATTGGCAACCATATCCGACACCTCTTGCGCCAGCCCATCAACAGCGTCCTCTACATCCCCCGGCATGTCTGCCGTGGTCGGCATTCCACCCGCCATATGAATGCGGATCTGCTGCGACGGGATGGAGAAGGTTCCGCTAAGCTCCAGCGCGTCCGAGGCCGCCATGAGGCCGGAAGACCCCGCCGCAAGATATCGAAGCGTGCCGCCCGACCGGATCGTCTGGGCCATGGCGGTCGCCCCGCTGCAAATCGGGCCAAGCGCTTCAAGCACTGCCGTCGCCGCTGACACCTGCGACCGCGCCAGCAGGCCGGCCACTTCGGCTAGCGGACGGGTATCAAGCCCATACGCATCCTGATGCAATTGTTCTGTCGCCGGCGTAATCACGTGATTCTCCCCCAAGAACTCTCGATATCATACCTTTTAAATACCATTAGTCTACCATTTATTTTTTTCGATATTTTTGGCTGATATAGCATGATATTCGCCACTTTGGTCGCAATTAGGACTTCAAAACACGCAAAAGGTATTATAAAGGTATGTTTATGGTAAAGTCATCAAATCCCATGTTCCTGGCCGCCGACGGGGGCGGAACGCGCTGCCGCGTCGCCGCTTTTGTCGATGGCAAAACACACAGGGTCGAAGTTGGCGCGGCAAACGTGTCCACGGATTTCGAGGCCGCCTGCATCGAACTGCGGCGCGGCCTGGAAGCTCTGGCCGTTCAGACGGGCCGTTCGCCCGAGGAACTTGCGCAAGCACCCGCCTATCTGGGCCTGGCCGGGATAACAGGTGACGCGATTGCCCGGAAACTTGCGACGGCATTGCCATTTCGGCACGTCCGGATCGAAGATGATCGCGCAGCAGCTTTGCGTGGCGCATTGGGGGCGATGGACGGGTTTGTTGCACATTGCGGTACCGGTTCTTTTGTCGCCATGCAAAGGGGTGGCACGATGAAGTTTGCCGGCGGGTGGGGCCCTGTTCTGGGCGATCAGGCTTCCGCGCAATGGGTTGGCAAACGGGCGCTGGCGAAGACGCTGGAGCAAACGGACGGCACGACCGGCCCTTCGGCATTGACGCAGGATCTGCTGTCTCGATTTGGCGATGCCGCGGGAATTGTACGGGCCGCCGCTGACATGACGCCATCGGACTTTGGCGCCCTCGCCCCGCTTGTGACCGAGCTTTCCAATCGCGGGGACGACTTGGCCGGATCCATCCTGCGGGATGGTGCGGGCTATCTGATCGACGTGATGAAGAAATTGGGCTGGAACGTCGGCCTGCCCGTTTGTCTGACCGGCGGAATCGGCCCCCTTTACGCGCCGTACCTGCCTGCGGATATGCAATCTGCTCTGGTCCAGCCCGCGGGCGATCCACTGTCCGGCGCACTTGCATTGGCAAAGGCGTATCTGGAGGAAATCGAACATGAACATAGCTGATTTCCTGCGGCCCGAAGGATGGTTGGGGCACAGCTCGGGCCCGCGCTATGTACAGCTCCGTCAACGCCTTGAACAAGGGATCAAGGACGGCATCCTGCCTCCCAACAGTTCGCTGCCCCCTGAAAGAGAAATCGCCGAGATCACCGACCTGTCCCGTGTGACCGTGCGCAAGGCCATTCATGAACTGGTGCGCAAAGGTGCAATCGAACAACGGCAGGGGTCTGGGTCCTTTGTTCGCGAACCCGTCGCGAAGGTTGAACAATCGCTGTCCCATCTGACATCGTTCACCGAAGACATGGAGCGGCGCGGGCTCAAGACGACCTCGACATGGCTGGAACGTGGGGTTTTCCTGCCATCCCCGGAAGAAATGATGGCATTGGGCTTGTCGGCAAATGAACAGGTCGCGCGTATCTACCGCCTGCGAGAGGCAGGAGGACGCCCGATGGCGTTGGAAAAAGCGGCCCTTCCGCTCGATATCCTGCCGAACCCCACCGAAGTGACGGGATCACTTTACTCTGTTCTTGAACAATCTGGTCTGCGACCGGTGCGCGCGATCCAGAAAATCTCGGCCATCAACCTCGAACCGCCCGAGGCAGAGCTTCTGGATGTTGCGGAAGGTACGGCCGGGCTTCGGATTCAACGCACCTCATATCTGAAAAGCGGGCGGGTCGCTGAATTGACCCGCTCGATCTACCGCGGTGACGCCTATGACTTTGTGGCCGAGCTGCGCCTGTCAAATTGAAAGCCTGGGAAAATGCCTGACACAACCACTCAGATGCGGCGCGAGATCGATGAGATTCCCGACGCCGTAGACCGCCTTCTGACCGAAGGTGCAGATTTGATCGCGCAAACCGCCGACGAGATCCGGGCCCGCGACCCGCGGTTCCTGATCTCGGTGGCGCGCGGATCCTCGGATCATGCGTGCAGTTTTCTGAAATACGCCTCGGAACTGTTGCTTGGTTTGCCGATGGCTTCGGTCGGACCGTCGGTGAAATCCATCTACGGGGTCGACATGCGTTGCGAGGATGCAATCTGCATCTCTGTCTCACAATCCGGTCAGAGCCCGGATATCGTGCAGCTCACGCAGTCGCTCACATCCGGCGGGGCTTACTCGGTCGCGATCACGAACAACCCTGCCTCTACCCTGGCCGAGGCGGCTGCGGCAACACTGCCCATTCACGCGGGCCCCGAACTGAGCGTGGCGGCGACAAAGACATTCGTGACGTCTCTGGTCGCCGGGCTGTGGCTGATTGCGCAGGTGAAGCGCGATGATCACCTGTTACGCGCAATCCATGGGCTGCCAAACAGTTTGTCGACCGCAATCGCCTGCGACTGGAGCGCCGTGGCGGACGCGGTGGACGGTCGGTCTTTGTTTACCTTGGGTCGGGGCCTGTCTTTGGCAATCTCCAACGAAGCCGCGTTAAAATTCAAGGAAACCTGCCAGATCCACGCAGAAAGCTATTCGGCGGCCGAGGTTCTGCACGGCCCGGTTTCCATCGTGGATCAGGGCTTTCCCGTGCTTGCCCTGTCGTCCGGGGATGCAGCAGAGGACAATCTGGCCGAAGTTGCGGACGCACTGGCGTCCAAAGGCGCTGTGGTTTTCGCCACAACCGGCCGCGTGAAACACGCCACAGAACTGCCCCATGTCCGGACGTCGCATTGGATGACGGACCCGATACCGACAATCGCTGCGTTTTATGGCATGGTGGAAAAGGTGGCCACACAACGCGGGATCGACCCGGACACACCACGCCATCTGAAAAAAGTGACGGAAACGGTATGACCAGCTCTACTGTTACTTTTGCGGGTGGCCCGATCTTCGATGGCACTGAATTGCGTGAAGGATACGCCGCACGGTTCAGAAACGGTGTGCTGGATGCGTTGCTACCTGCGGCCCAGATCGCGCAGGACGACCAGATCGAGGATCTGCATGGCGACATCCTCAGCCCCGGCTATGCGGACTTGCAGGTGAACGGCGGCGGGGGCGTGATGTTCAACGACGATCCATCGGTTCACACGCTGACCCAAATCGCCAGCGCTCATCGCGCGCTGGGTGCCACTCGCATCCTGCCAACCCTGATCACGGACACGGCCGAGAAAACCCGGGCCGCGATTGATGCCGCCATCAAGGCCGTTCAGACGGGTGTTCCCGGCATTGCGGGCCTGCATCTGGAAGGTCCGCACCTGTCTGTGCGACGCAAGGGTGCACATGATGCCGCCCTGATCCGCCCGATGCAGCAAACCGATCTGGAAATTCTGATCGACGCCGCAAAACACCTGCCCGCATTGATGGTGACGCTGGCGCCCGAAAGCACAACTCTGCAACAGGTTGAAGAATTGAAGCGCGCGGGGGTCATCGTTTCTCTGGGGCATACGGACGCGCCTTTTGAAACCTGCCAGGCGTTTTCAAGGGCCGGGGCGCAGTGCGCAACGCATCTGTTCAATGCAATGAGCCAGCTTGGCAGTCGTGAACCGGGATTGGTCGGCGCGGCGCTATCCTGCGGGTCGTTATCGGCGGGCTTGATCGCGGATGGCATCCATGTACATCCCGATACGATGCGGATTGCCTGGGCCGCCAAGCGCGGACCAGGGCGGATTTTCCTTGTCAGCGATGCGATGGCGGTCGCCGGAACGTCACTGACCGAGTTTCGGTTGGAGGGACGCCGCATCCGGCGGGAGAACGGCAGGCTGACTTTGGAGGACGGCACTCTGGCCGGGGCCGACTTGTGCCTGACAAAAGCGGTGCGGGTTCTGACGGAACAAGCAGAGATCCCCGTTCAGGATGCACTCGCCGCAGCAACAAGCGTTCCGCTTGGGATGATTTCCGCTAAAAGCAAAGGGCTGACACCTGACCTGTCGCACATGATACGGATTGCCCCGGATCTGTCCGGGGTCAGACCGGTGCAACCCTGACCCAATCCTCGTTGATCCGACCGGCTGCCCAGCGCGCGCATGATGCCGATGCTGCGCGCGCTTACTGACGGCCAATTTCTGATTTTTCAAATCTTCACGAATAGAGCTGTCAACTTTTTGCGGGTGGTCCGCCCCGATCCTTCGGCGCATATTTCAGGCATATGACATTTTTCAGGAGCATGCATGACCGCCAAGTATTATTCGCCACACGGTGGGCATCCTGGTCAGGAGCAATTGCTGACTGACCGCGCCGTATTTACTGACGCTTATGCAGTGATCCCAAAGGGAACGATGCGGGATATCGTGACCAGTTTTCTGCCGTTTTGGGACGACACCCGCTTATGGGTGATATCACGCCCGCTCAGCGGCTTTGCCGAAACCTTTTCGCAATACATCATGGAGGTTCAGCCCGGCGGTGGCTCTGACCGGCCCGAGACCGATCCCGAAGCCGAAGGCGTTTTGTTCGTGGTCGAAGGCACAGCGACCTTGACGGCCGACGGCACGACCTACGAGCTGACACCCGGCGGCTATGCCTACCTGCCCGCTGAATGCAACTGGACCTTACGAAACCGAGGCGGTGAGACCCTGCGCTTCCATTGGATTCGAAAGGCTTATGAAGCGGTGGAAGGGCTTGACCGCCCGGACGTTCTGGTTCTCAACGAAAATGAGATCACGCCAACGCCGATGCCCGGAACCGACGGCAAATGGGCCACGACGCGCTTTGTCGACCCAAGTGACCTGCGGCACGATATGCACGTGACCGTGGTGACTTTCGAGCCCGGCGCTGTCATTCCTTTCCTTGAAACACATGTGATGGAACATGGTCTGTATGTTCTTGAGGGAAAGGCCGTCTACAGGCTGAACAATGATTGGGTAGAGGTCGAGGCCGGCGATTACATGTGGTTGCGCGCGTTCTGCCCGCAGGCCTGCTATGCAGGCGGGCCGGGTAAGTTCCGTTACCTGCTGTACAAAGACGTGAACCGTCATATGGCATTGCGGCCGGGGCCAGCGGCTTATCCGCAGCACCGGCGCCTCAGGACAGCGGCGCTGAAATAGTCCCGCCGATGGCCAGAGTTAACTGACGCGCCGCCTCGATGACGGGGCGGCTCAGGCGCGCGATTTCGGCTTCGCTGACGCGGCTTGTCGGTCCGGATACCGAAATCCCGGCTACAGCCTCTCGGTTGATATCGAAAACAGGCGCAGCGATACATCGCATACCCGCGTTTTTTTCTTCGTTGTCTATCGAGAAGCCCTGTGCCCTGACCGTGGCAAGATCTTCTTTCAGCGCGGCCGGGCTGGTAATCGACCGGTCCGTGAAGGCCCGCAGTTCCGTCTTGGCCAACAGCCGGTCCAGCCGATCTTCATCCATATATGCCAACAAAGCTTTCCCGATGCCCGATGCGTGCATCGGAGACAGCGTGCCCGGAGGGAAAAACGCCCGGATGCTGGCATGGGTTTCCACCTGGCTCAGGAACAGCACCATTCCTTCTTTTTCGACCCCAAGGTTTGCGGTCTCGCCGGTGGCCTCCATCAGCTTTCGCATCTCAGGTCGGGCCCGGTCCACAAGGCTGGTGCGACGCAGGAAGCGCGAACCGATTACGAACGCACGAGGACCGATGTGCCAGACCTGCTCGTCATGATCGAACTCGACAAGTCCCCTGCCCTCTAGTGTAACGAGAATTCGGTAAACCGTGGCGGGCGACTGGCCCATTTCGTCGGACAGCGCGGTTAACGCCTTGCCCTGCGCTTCACTCAAATACTCAAAAACTTCCATCGCACGGTCCAGAGATTTGATCGTGTTTTGCGCTGTCTTGTCGTCCCATCCCCGTGGTCTTCCACGGGCTTTTCTGCGGACTTCGCGAGTATTGTCTTGAGAATCCATAAAAACCCTTTGATCATTCGTGAAAGACTAATTCATGATATGAAAAATATAACACATTGACAATTATAAATTAAATTCAAAACGTGGTGTTTTGAAAGTCTTTTTCAAAAATATATCGGGCAGAGCGGCTAGAACTTATTGTGTGGTCAACGACGGAAGGAGACCACCCATGAGCTTTCAAAATCCCGTTTTCATTCCGGGCCCGACCAACATCCCGGAAAGCCTGCGCAAGGCCTGCGACATGCCTACGATCGACCACCGTTCGCCACTGTTCGGGCAAATCCTACATCCAGCGCGCGCGGGTGTTCAGAAAGTCCTGAAAAGCAACAGCGCAGAAGTCTTCATCTTCCCATCGACCGGAACAGGAGGCTGGGAGACCGCGCTGACCAACACCCTGTCGGCCGGTGACAAGGTTCTGGCGGCGCGCAATGGCATGTTCAGCCATCGCTGGATCGATATGTGCCAGCGCCACGGTCTGAATGTCGAGATCGTCGAAACCCCTTGGGGCGAAGGGCTGCCAGCCGATCGTTACGAAGAGATTCTGACCGCCGACACAAGCCACGAAATCAAGGCTGTTCTTGCCACGCATAACGAAACGGCGACCGGTGTGAAATCGGATATTGCCGCTGTACGCAAGGCTCTGAATGCTGCTGGGCACCCCGCAATGCTGTTCGTCGATGGTGTTTCATCGATCGGATCCATGGATTTTCGTTTTGACGAATGGGGCGTTGATGTGGCCGTCACGGGTTCGCAGAAAGGGTTCATGTTGCCTGCGGGCCTTGCCATCGTCGGGTTCAGCCAGCGGGCAATGGACGCGACCAGCACAGGGACCCTGCCCCGCACCTTCTTTGACGTGCACGACATGGCGAAAGGCTATGCCAACAGCGCATACCCCTACACACCTGCGGTTGGCTTGATGAATGGCCTCAATCAGGCCTGTGACATGCTGCTGGGTGAAGGTTTGGAAAACGTCTTTGCCCGGCATCACCGTATTGCCGAAGGCGTACGTGCCGCCGTGGGCGCCTGGGGGCTGGACCTGTGCGCGGCGAACCCTTCGGTATATTCTGACACCGTCAGCGCGATCCGCACGCCAAACGGTTTCAACGCCACCGATATTGTCACGCACGCGGCCGAAAAATACGGCGTTGCCTTCGGTGTCGGCCTTGGCGAAGTCGCGGGCAAGGTATTCCGCATCGGGCATCTGGGAAGCCTGACGGATGTCATGGCCCTGTCCGGGATTGCCACTGCTGAAATGTGCATGGTCGACCTGGGCCTGAACATCCAGTTGGGCTCGGGCGTGGCGGCTGCGCAGGAATACTATCGCGGTCATTCGGGCGCCGTTCAAAAGGACGCCGCATGATGAAGGACTGCAACATGTATATCCCGACCTACGAGGACGTGCTGGCGGCACATGATCGGATTGAACCTTTCATCCGCCGCACACCGGTACGTACTTCGGACTTTCTGAACGAGCTGAGCGGTGCACAGCTGTTCTTCAAATGTGAAAACTTTCAGGAACCGGGCGCCTTCAAGGTTCGCGGCGCTGCAAACGCCGTGTTTGGCCTTGATGACGATCAGGCCAAGAAAGGCGTTGCAACCCATTCTTCGGGCAACCACGCCTCGTGCCTGTCCTATGCGGCAATGAAGCGCGGCATACCGTGCAACGTCGTCATGCCGCGCACAGCGCCACAGGCCAAAAAAGACACGGTGCGGCGCTATGGTGGGAAGATCACGGAATGTGAGCCCTCCACCTCGTCGCGCGAAGCAACCTTTGCCGAGGTTCAGGCCGCCACGGGCGGGGATTTCGTCCACCCCTACAACGATCCGCGGGTGATTGCCGGGCAAGGCACCTGTTCGCGCGAGTTCATCGAACAGACCGACGGTCTGGATGCAGTTGTCGCACCTATCGGCGGGGGCGGCATGGTGTCCGGCACCTGTCTGACCCTGTCGACGCTCGCCCCGGAAACCGCGATCATCGCCGCAGAACCTGAACAGGCTGACGATGCCTATCGCAGCTTCAAGGCCGGCCACATCATCGCGGATGACGCACCCAAGACGATCGCCGACGGGCTGCTGGTTCCACTGAAAGAGCTGACCTGGCATTTCGTGTCGAACCATGTCTCTGAAATCTACACGGCCTCAGAGCAAGAGATCATCGATGCGATGAAGCTGACGTGGAAACACCTTCGGATCGTGATGGAGCCATCTTCGGCCGTCCCGCTGGCCACGATCCTGAAGAACCCGGACGCATTCAAAGGCAAGCGTGTCGGCCTGATCATAACCGGGGGCAATGTCGATCTGGACAGGCTGCCCTGGCTGAACGCGTGACATCAATCCCGACATAGGAATACGGAAATGAAAGATATGACCAATCTCGACGAATTCGAAGTAGGCTTTGACATTCCGGCCAAGCCCGGAATGGATGAAGCAGATATCCAGACCCCCTCTCTTGTGCTCGATCTCGACGCGCTTGAACGCAACATCAAGAAGATGGGCGACTATGCCAAGGCGCACGGCATGCGCCACCGCGTGCATGGAAAAATGCACAAATCGGTAGACGTGGCCAAATTGCAGGAGAAGATCGGAGGCGCTGTTGGCGTCTGCTGCCAGAAAGTTTCAGAGGCCGAAGTGTTCGTGCGCGGCGGTATCAAGGACGTTCTGGTCTCGAACCAGGTGCGTGACCCCGCCAAGATCGACCGTCTTGCCAGCCTGCCAAAGTTGGGCAGCCGCATCATCGTCTGTGTCGATGATCTGGACAATGTCGCGGATCTTTCAGGCGCAGCGGTGGATCACGGAACACAGTTGGAGGTCTTCGTCGAAATCGACTGCGGCGCTGGCCGGTGCGGTGTGACGACAACATCCGACGTGATCGAAATCGCCAAAGCGGTCGAAGCAGCCGAGAACCTGAAATTCACCGGCATTCAGGCCTATCAGGGCGCAATGCAGCACCTCGACAGCTATGAGGCGCGCAAGGAAAAGCTCGACACCGCAATTTCGATGGTAAAAGACGCGGTTGAAGGCCTCAAAGCCGAAGGCATCGAGTGCGAATTGGTCTCGGGCGGCGGCACCGGCTCATATTACTTCGAATCCAACTCGGGCGTGTACAACGAACTGCAATGCGGGTCCTACGCCTTCATGGACGCCGATTATGGCCGGATCCTGGACAAGGACGGCAACCGGATCGATCAAGGCGAGTGGGAAAACGCATTCTTCATCCTGACCAGCGTCATGAGCCACGCTAAGGCGGACAAGGCGATCGTCGATGCGGGCCTCAAGGCGCAATCGGTGGACAGCGGTCTGCCCGTTATCTTCGGCCGAGATGATGTCGAGTACATCAAATGTTCGGACGAACACGGCGTCGTGATGGACCCGAACGGTGTGCTGAAGGTCAACGACAAGCTCAGGCTGGTTCCGGGGCACTGCGACCCAACCGCAAATGTACATGATTGGTATGTCGGCGTTCGCAACGGCAAGGTCGAGACCGTCTGGCCCGTATCCGCCCGCGGACGCGCTTATTGATTCGAACTTGCTCTGTTTGGGAGGGCTGGCTCGGAAGCAGCCAGACAGCCGCCCGCGTGTATGCTCTCCTTCCGGCGGTGGCACGCGGGCGCACGAATGTTTGATTGGAGAATGAAATGCTGATCGTACCCGAGCGTGAGATCGCTGACCTTATGACCCGACAAGCGGCTTTTGACGCGGTCGAACAGGTCTTTGCCGCAATGGCGTCCGGCGACGCCTACAACTTCCCTGTCGTGCGTGAAGCCATCGGGCACGAAGATGCACTATACGGCTTCAAAGGGGGGTTTGACCGCGCCGGCCTGACGTTGGGACTGAAGGCGGGCGGCTATTGGCCGAACAATCTGGAAAAACGCGGGCTGATCAACCACCAGTCCACCGTTTTTCTTTTCGACCCCGACACGGGCAAGCCATCTGCGATGGTCGGCGGCAACCTTCTGACGGCCCTTCGAACGGCGGCAGCATCATCGGTATCGATCAAGCATCTCGCACGTAGCGACGCCAAGGTCATAGGCATGATAGGTGCTGGCCACCAGGCAGCCTTTCAGCTTCGCGCGGCACTGGAGCAGCGCGCCTTTGAAAAGGTCATAGGCTGGAACTATCACCCCGAAATGCTGCCGAATATCGAGAAGGTCGCCAATGAAGCCGGTGTTCCGTTCCAGGCGGTAGAGCTTGACGAAATGACTGAGGCGGATGTGATCATTTCGATCACTTCGGCATTTGCGCCCTCGCTGATGGCGAACCATGTCAGCGCCGGAGCTCATATCGCCTGCATGGGCACGGACACAAAAGGAAAACAGGAAGTCGAAGCCGCCCTTCTGGCCAGGGCAAGCGTGTTCACGGACGAAGTCGCGCAATCCGTCAGCATCGGCGAAGCGCAGCACGCGGTGGCCGAAGGCCTGATCCAAGAAAGCGATGTGGCGCAGCTTGGCGCGGTCATCAACGGCACCGATCCGGGCCGGATATCGGACAATCAGATCACGCTGTTCGATGGCACGGGGGTTGGCCTTCAAGATCTTGCGGTCGCTGCGTCCGTGGTTGACCTCGCCGTTCGGAAAGGGGTCGCGATCGAGGTCAATTTCTGAAGCCAGATGGCGACACCCTGTTGGGCATTGTCTCGGCGGTTCCTTTAGGCGGAGAACTTTTGACAGCAGATCTCCATTAAATGGTGACCAAAAAATGAAACGCGGCGCGCCAAGGCGCGCCGCTTCATGTTTTTTCAGGGCGATCAGTGTATCAGGTCGAACGTATCAGACGTGGTCGTCTTGCTCGATGGACCCAAGACCATGACCGGCCATGCCGCCCGAGACCTCTTCGGTCGCTTCGTCGGAAAGTTCTTCGGGAAGCACCAGATTCAATACAATAGCGATGACGGCGGCGGGCAGGATTCCTGATGTCGCCAGAACCTTCAATGTGCCAGGCAAGTATTGCAACGCGTTGGGTTCCAGTTGCAAACCCAGCCCAAGGCTCAGGGCGATTGCAAAAATCACCATGTTGCGCCGGTTCCAGTTCACGTCCGACAGCATCGAAACCCCTGCGGCAACAACCATGCCGAACATCACGATCACGCCGCCGCCAAGAACCTCGATCGGAATGGACGAGATTATCGCCCCGATTTTGGGGATAAGCCCGCAAACGATCAGGAAAAGCGCGCCGATGGTCACGACCATGCGGCTCATGACGCCGGTCATGGCAATCAACCCGACATTCTGACTGAACGACGTGTTCGGCAGCGCCCCAAACAGGCCAGAGATCGCAGTACCAAGACCATCAGCATAGGTCGCGCCCTGTATTTCCTTGTCGGTGGCTTCGCGGCCAGCGCCCCCTTTGGTGATACCGGATACATCCCCAACGGTTTCAACGGCGGAAACAAAAGACATTGCACAGAAACCGATGATGGCCGCGACCGAAAATTCAAGGCCAAAATGCAAGGGGTTCGGCAGAGCAAAGGATGCCGCATTGCCGACGTTGCCCAGATTCACCTGGCCAAGCAGGAAGGCCACGGCGTATCCGACCAGCAGTCCGATCAGAACCGCCGACACCGACAACATGCCCCGGGCAAAGAATTTCAGGCCAAGCGTGACCACGATTACGGTTCCGGCCATGAACCAGTTCAGACCCGAGCCATATTCCTCGGTACCAATGGCGGGCACACCGCCGGCGGCATATTGGATGCCGACTTTGACAAGTGCCAGGCCGATCATGGTCACCACAAGGCCCGTAACCAGCGGCGGAAGAGCAAAGCGAATGCGCCCTATGAACAACCCGAGGCAGGCGTGGAACAAGCCACCGACAACGACCCCGCCCATCAGGACGGCAATTGCGTCAACGCCCTTGCCTACCACCAGTGGAATCATGATCGGGATAAAGGCAAACGATGTCCCCTGCACGATCGGCAGCCGGGCACCAACAGGCCCCACACCAATGGATTGAAACAACGTGGCGACGCCCGCGAAGAACATCGACATCTGGATCATGTAGATCATCTGCGGAAAATCGGGGCTGTTCGAGCCAAAGCCGAAACCGGCCGCGCCACAAACGATAATGGCTGGCGTGACGTTGGACACGAACATCGCCAGTACATGTTGAATTCCAAGCGGCACCGCCTTCAGCAGCGGCGGAGTATAATTCGGATCGCGGAGTTGTTCCGGCGTTCCGATGGATGCATCTGACATTTGGTCTTTCCTCCCTTGAGGTTCGCAGCCGGCTCCTCTTCCGGCAACGCGCCTCATTCTGTGATTTCAAAAGCCTCCTCGAACCAATGCTCTTCGAGGTTGGGCCCGGCCCCAATTCGGTCGACCACCGCAAAAAGTCCGGGCGCATGAAGCGGGGTCAGAACGCCATGCCAGGTGTTGCGACGATAATTCACACCCTGCCCGGGCGCTGTTTTGAAGGCGATGGGGCGCCCGGGTGTTCCGTTTTCATCCGGGGCCACGACCACGACAAATGGTTTGTCCGACAAAGGCAAAAAGGCTTGGCTGCCATCCGGATGGCGTTCCACCATTTCCAACTTGATCGGCAGGCTGAAGGCTTCGGACTGAAACACGCTGATACCCGCGCGCCCATCGTGGAAATCCAACACGGCCCGGTCGTGATAGCGGGCGCATTTACCCTGATTAATAAGCTTATCCACCTGGCCAGCCGCCTCGATGACATCGCCGAAAGGTGCAAATGCCTCTGACGTCAAGGGGCGGAGTTTCAAGGCAGCCGTCATTGCGCGAACTTCTCGATCAGGCGCAATTCGGCAATGCGCTCGACCTGACGGCAGGCTTCGGCAAATTCGCTGTCGCGGTCATTGTCGATGCGACGGCGAAAGGCTTCCAGAATGCTGGCCTTGGTGTTGTCTTTGACGGCAATGATGAAAGGAAAGCCGAACTTGGTCGTGTAGGCTTCGTTCAACGCCGTGAACGTTGCGCGTTCTTCATCGGTCAGCATGTCCAGACCCGCACCGGCCTGTTCCGCGGTGCTTTCCTTGGTCAGGCGGCCGGCGGCGGCCAGCTTGCCCGCCAGGTCCGGGTGGGCTGTCAGAACGCCAAGGCGCTGCTCGGGCGAGGCGGAACGGAACACACGCGCCAGCGCGCTGTGGACACCAGCGGCATTGTCATGCGTCGGGCCCAGTTCCAGTTCATACGCACCTTCGGCAATCCACGGGCTATGCTCGAACACGCCGCCGAATTCCAACACGAAGGTTGGTCGATCCATTTCGGACGGGGTCAGCCGTTGCACCGGTGGGTGTTCCCTGGCCCAGTGGTCGGCAATCTGCTCGCGCGTTGCGAACCAGACACCGTCGTGGTTTCTGAAATAATCAAGTGCGCGTTTCAGCGCCATGGCGCGACCCGGGCGACCGATCAGACGGCAGTGCAACCCAATCGAGAGCATCTTGGGCGCGCCCGCCTCACCCTCGGCATAGAGCATGTCAAAGCTGTCTTTCAGATAGCTTTCGAATTGTTCCCCATTGGTGAACCCAGCCTGGATTGCAAAGCGCATATCGTTGCAGTCCAGTGTATAGGGCATGATCAGTTGATCCTTGCCCCCTGCCTTGATCCAATATGGCAGATCGTCGGCGTAGCTGTCGGCGATATAGGCAAAGTCGCCTTCCCTGGCGGCCAGTTCGACCGTATTCATCGAACAGCGGCCCGTATACCAACCACGGGGCGGCTGACCTGTAACCTCTGTGTGCAGGCGGATTGCTTCGCGGATCTGGGAACGTTCTTCTTCTGCGCCCATGTCCTTGTGTTCAATCCACTTCAAACCGTGGCTGGCGATCTCCCACCCGGCATGCTTCATCGCCGCAACCTGTGCAGGTGCACGCGCCAAAGCGGTTGCAACACCGTAGACGGTAACAGGCAGATCCTGCAAAAGGCGATGCACGCGCCAGAACCCCGCGCGGCTGCCGTATTCATAGATCGATTCCATGTTCCAGTGCCGTTGCCCCGGCCAAGGGGCGGCTCCGGTGATCTCGGACAGAAACGCTTCGGATGCGGCATCGCCGTGCAGAACGTTGTTTTCACCGCCCTCTTCGTAATTCAGCACGATCTGAATGGCGATTTTGGCGTCGTTCGGCCAGTTTGCTTTGGGAACTTGCCCACCGTAACCGGTCATGTCTCGTGGATAAGGCTTCACATCGGTTTCCTTCTTCTTGAATTGATCAATACCCCAGATAATCAAAGATGTTTTTCAAAAAATGCAGAAAGCAGCTTCCCACAGACTGCCTTTGCTCCTGGATGCGAAAACAGACTAGTAACTGTATAACTTGAGGAGTAGCGCAAATGACCGGTTACCTTACAACACATGTT
This sequence comes from Ruegeria sp. THAF33, assembly GCF_009363615.1. Classification (NCBI taxonomy): domain Bacteria; kingdom Pseudomonadati; phylum Pseudomonadota; class Alphaproteobacteria; order Rhodobacterales; family Roseobacteraceae; genus Ruegeria; species Ruegeria sp. THAF33. The sequence goes on from NZ_CP045385.1 coordinate 711,895, forward strand.
CTGGATACGGCCCGGGGGTGCCCCGCCGAAGGATTGAAAATCGAACTGTTCCGCATTGAAGGTGCAGACCGCCAGTTGCTGAAAACTCTGGTCACCAATGACGACGGCCGGACCGACGAACAAATTCTGCCCGAAGCAGAGTTTTCAACAGGTGACTACGAACTTGTCTTCCATGCCGGGGATTACCTTGATGCCTGCGGCACACCACCTGAAAACCCGCGCTTTCTGAACGTCATCCCGATCCAGTTTGGAATGTCCGAACATTCGCATTACCACGTGCCTCTGCTGCTTTCGCCCTTCGGGTACTCGACCTATCGCGGCAGCTGAGCGACCTACCGGGCCGTATTTGCCGCCGCAATCGACGACCCGATGCGTTCGATTATGAATTCCATGAAAAGCCGCGTTTTGGGGTCCTGCATACGGCGGTGCGTAAACAGACATGCCATCTGAATCGGTTCTGGCGGCGTCTTTTCCGCCACCGGAACCAGTGTCCCGGCCTTGAGATGTTGAGCGATCTCAAAAATCGGCTTCAACGCGATACCATGTCCGCCAAGGGCCCAGTCTGTCAGCACGTCGCCATCGTCTGACTCGTAGCGCCCGGAAACCCGGAACCGTTTTGGCCCCGTATCGGTCCTCAAAAGCCATTGAAACTCGGTCGCGCCCGGGAACCGCAAATTGAGACATTCGTGCTCATCAGCGATCAACGCGTCCCCGCTTTCGGGCATCCCGCGCTTTTTGATGTATTTCGGGGATGCACAAAGCACTCTTTCGACATCCGCGATCTTGCGAATACGCAGGTTGCTGTCCTCTGGCTGACCAAGAAAAAATGCCAAGTCCAGACCTTCGGTTGTCAGATCTACCTTTCGGTCGGTAAGCCTTAACCGAACGTTCACCTCGGGGTACTCGGCGAGAAATTTCGGGACCTGCGGCGCAATCAACCGACGCCCGACCCCCAAAGGCGCCGCGACATAGAGTGACCCTTTCAGGTTTTCGGTAAGATTGACGATCTGGGCTTCGGCACTTTCGACTGCTTCTAGGATCTCTGCCGCGCCACGATAGAAAGATTTTCCCTGCTCGGTGGGCGTCAGGCTGCGTGTCGTGCGTTGGAACAAACGCACGCCAAGATGCTCTTCCAATTGCGATATACGCGCCGACGTGACGGCTGGCGAAACTCTCAGATCACGGCCCGCGGCGGACATGCTGCCCAATTCATAGACCCGGACAAAGGTTCTGATGTTATCAAGGTAGGACATTTTTTTGCATTTTTTGATACTGCTTGGTCTTTACCAGCAATACCAGAACAAAACACACTCGCATAGAGTAACCGGAAGCAAAGAATCTTAGGAGCAAAGCCATGTATGACTTGGCCGTGATGTGGGAGTGGATCGCCTTTTCCTTCCGCTGGCTGCATGTGATCACCGCGATGGCGTGGATTGGGGCGTCATTCTACTTTATCGCGCTGGACCTCATGCTCAAGCCGAACCCAGCCCTGCCGGACGGGGCCTACGGCGAAGAATGGGAAGTACATGGCGGCGGCTTCTACCACACCGTCAAATACCTGGTTGCGCCCTCGCGCATGCCCGAGCACCTGACCTGGCACAAATGGCAGAGTTACACGACCTGGCTGTCAGGTGCGGCGTTGCTCATGATCATATACTGGGTCGGGGGCGAGCTGTTCCTTCTGGATCCAACCAAAGTGGACCTGGCGCTGTGGCAGGGGATTCTGATTTCCGGCGGATCACTGACCATTGGTTGGCTGCTCTACGACCAGATGTGCAAATCCAAGCTGAGCGATCACCCGACCGTTCTGATGCTGCTTTTGTTCGTGATCCTGGTGATCATGTCCTGGGGTTACAACCAGATCTTCACCGGTCGTGCCGCGCTTTTGCATCTTGGCGCCTTCACTGCGACGATCATGACGGCCAACGTGTTCTTTCAGATCATGCCAAACCAACGGATCGTGGTCGAAGACCTCAAGGCCGGTCGGACACCTGATGCCAAATACGGCAAGATCGCCAAGGTACGATCCACGCACAACAACTATCTGACTTTGCCGGTCGTGTTCCTGATGTTGTCGAACCACTATCCGCTTGCTTTCGGCACCGAGTATTCCTGGATCATCGCCAGCCTGATCTTTCTGACGGGCGTCACCATCCGTCACTATTTCAACACGATGCACGCAACCGGGAAAGGCCCGCACTGGACCTGGGGCGTGACGGTTCTGCTAATGGTCGTGATCGCCTGGCTGTCTTCGGTGAGAAACACCGAGACATGGGAAGACGCCGAAGCGCGCGAGCTGACGCCATACGAGCAGAAATATGCGTCCGCCGCAGGCTTCGAAGATGCCTATGACACGGTCTTGGGCAATTGCTCGATGTGCCACGCCCGCGAGCCGGTGTACGGCACCATGAAATGGGCCCCGAAGAAAGTTTACCTTGAGACACCCGGCGATGTCGCCCGACATGCTGACCAGATCTATCTGCAAGCCGGGATCAGCCACGCAATGCCGCCACCATCGGCAGTGCAAATGGATGAAGAGGCGCGCCAAACCCTCATCGCATGGGTGCGTGAAGTCAGAAACCAATAGTCGCCTGCGTGCAAAACGATGACAGCGAACCGGGCCGTGATGCCCGGTTTTCTTTACGCGAAAAAGCGTTTGCTGTGCTGTGCGATATGTTCGACGAAAAGGCGCACCTTGGGATCTTGCAGCTTTTTGTGCGGATAAAGACACCCGAAAATCGTTGGCAAGGGGGGCGTCTCGGGCAGGACCTCGACCAGCCGCCCATCCTCGAGAAACTCCCGCACGTCAAAGCGCGGCTTGTTGACGATCCCACGACCGGCCAAAGCCCAGTCCGTCAGCACATCACCATCATCCGCGTCATATTTACCGCCAACTTCAAGCTTTCGCGGTCCCATGTCAGTGCGAAGGGTCCAATAGTATTCCGGAGACCTTGGATAACGCAGCAACAGGCAGTTATGGGGCATGTGCAACAAATCATCCGGTGTTTTGGGCGTCCCAAACCGCGACAGGTAATCGGGCGAAGCGCACAGAACACGATCACAATCCGCGAACTTCCGCAGTTTCATGGTTGAATCGCCGGGTTCACCAATGAAAAAGGCGATATCCAGACCGTCGGCCAGAATGTCCACCTTGCGATCAGACAGACGCATGCGAATCTCTGTTTCCGGGTAGCGGTCAGAAAATTCCGGCACCAGAGGCGCAACGATTCTGCGCCCGACACCCAAAGGCGCGGTGATGCGGATCGCCCCCCGAGGCGCATCGGAAAAGCTGGCGACACGCGCTTCGGCGTGATCAAGCGCCAGCAGGACCGCCTTGGCTTCATCGTAGAAAACCGTCCCCACTTCGGTTGGTGTCATCGACCGGGTGGTTCGGTTGAACAGCCGCACACCCAGATGGTTTTCAAGCTCTTTCAACCGTTTGCTGGCCACCGCCGGGGTCAGCCGAAGATCACGCCCGCCAGAGGTGATGCTGCCCAGCTCCATCACTCGGACAAAAACACGCAGACTTTCGATGTAAGACATTGGAACCTCCCAGCAGCGAAAGAATGCGGTATGGCCCCATCTTTTTCAACGATCTGTTGAAAGTATTTGCCATTTGCAGCGATTTTCCACCTCAATCTTTGATCCTATGGTTCCTCTGACCACCCTCCGGAAGGCAGGGGCAGAGGGAGAATTCCATGACGCATCGCACCCACATCCAATTTGTCCTCAATGGCAAGGATGTCGCCGTCCCAGACGTGTCGGCAGGTCAGACACTTCTTGATTTCCTGCGCCTGGAACGCCGGCTGACAGGAACGAAGGAAGGCTGCGCCGAAGGCGATTGCGGCGCGTGCACCGTGCTTGTCGGACGGCTTGGGCGCACGGGCCTGCGCTATACTCCGGTCAATGCCTGTATCCGGTTTCTTGCCTCTGTCGACGGCTGTCATGTCGTGACGGTTGAACATTTGTCCGGGCCTCAAGGCCGGCTGCACCCGGTTCAACAAGCCATGGTCGATCACCATGGCAGCCAGTGCGGGTTCTGCACACCGGGCTTCGTCATGGCCCTCTATGCGCTTTGGATGCAAACTCCGGAACCGACCGAATTACAGGTTGAAACCGCATTGCAGGGCAACCTGTGCCGCTGCACCGGGTATGAGCCGATCATCCGAGCGGCCATTGCCGTCAGCCGCTACGGCACCCCAGCATCTGATCATCTGAACACCGAACGCGAAACCATGACCGCGCGTCTGGCGGCCCTGAAGGACGGGCGGCGCGTGGTCTCCGGACCCGAAAACAACCTGAGCATTCTGCCATCCAGCGTCGATGATCTTGCCGAATGCCTGCAAGCATATCCAAACGCCACGATCGTGGCCGGAGCCACCGATGTGGGCCTGTGGGTGACCAAGTTCCTGCGCGACATTGGCCCCGCCATCTTCACCGGTCATCTCGAAGACTTGAAAACAGTCGAAAGACAGGGGTCTCTCCTCCTGATCGGCGCCGGCGCCAGCTACACCGACTGCCAGGACCTTCTGTCTGAACACCTGCCACACCTGTCCTCCTACTGGGATCGCATCGCAGGGTGGCAGGTGCGGAATATGGGAACCGTGGGTGGAAACATCGCCAACGGCTCACCCATCGGGGACACGCCGCCGGTTCTCATCGCGCTTGGCGCGGAAATCACTCTGCGGCGCGGTTCCGAACGCCGAACCCTGCCTCTGGCTGACTTCTTCATCGACTATGGCAAGCAGGACCGCCGGCCCGACGAATTCGTCGAAAGCATACACGTGCCCCTGCCCCGACCCGATGATCTGGATGCGGCTTACAAGATTTCCAAGCGCCGTGACGAGGATATTTCTTCCGTGGCCGCCGGACTGCACATGAGCGTCACAGACGGGATCATCAGCAATGTGCGCATCGCATTCGGGGGCATGGCCGCCACGCCCAAACGCGCATCGACAGCTGAGGCGGCGCTGAACGGCCAACCCTGGGCACGCGAAAGTTTCGAAGCCGCCGCTGAAGCGCTGGCCGAGGAATTCGCGCCTCTTACAGATTGGCGCGCATCGTCGGACTATCGGATGCTGACCGCCCAAAACCTGCTGCGCCGGTTCTTCCTTGAAAACGACCGCGAAACCGACACCCCCGTTCAACTGGCTTGTGCCTGATCAGGAGACGACAACATGAAAGACAACGTTTCCATCATTGGATCGACTCACACCAATGTAAACCATGACAGCGCGGTCAAGCATGTCACGGGCCAGGCCGATTACACGGATGACATTGCGCTGCCACAAGGCGCGCTGCACGCGTATCTCGGCGTTTCAGACGTCGCGCACGCCAGGCTTCTGGGTATCGATTTCAGCGACGTTCTGGCAATGCCCGGCGTGGTCGGCGTGCTGACCGCAGATGATGTGCCGGGGGCCAATGATATCAGCCCGACCCACCTGAACGACGAACCGGTTTTCCCGACCGACGCAATACAATTCCACGGCCAGCCGTTGTTTGCCGTGATTGCCGAGACCCGCGACATCGCGCGCCGCGCCGCTGAACGGGCAAAGATCGAATACGAAACCCTGCCCCACGTGCTGGATCCGATCACCGCGCAGAAAGCAGGATACCCGCATGTGACAGCGCCCCTCAAGCTGGAGCGGGGAGACGTGGCACCGGCTCAGGCGGCCGCGCCCAACCGGATCAAAGGCAGGATGAGCGTTGGCGGTCAGGATCACATGTACCTTGAAGGTCACATCGCCTTTGCGATTCCCGGCGAAGACGACGATGTGGTGGTGCATTGCTCGACCCAGCACCCGTCCGAGGCGCAGCACATGGTAGCGCATGTCCTTGGGGTGCCGTCCAATGCGGTCGTGGTCAACGTCCGTCGCATGGGTGGGGGGTTTGGCGGCAAGGAAAGCCAGATGAACCTGTTCTGCGCAGTGGCGGCCATGGCTGCCAAAAAGTGGAACCGCGCCGTCAAAATCCGCCCCGACCGGGATCAGGACATGACCGCAACCGGCAAACGCCACGACTTCGTGATCGACTATGATGTCGCCTTTGACGATGAAGGCCGCATTCAGGCGGTCGAAGGCAGCTTTGCCGCGCGCTGCGGCTTTTCGGCAGACCTGTCCGGCCCTGTGACCGACCGGGCGCTTTTTCACGCAGACAACGCCTATTTCTATCCGAATGTGCGTCTGAACAGTCGCCCGATGAAGACCAACACCGTATCGAATACCGCGTTTCGTGGGTTTGGCGGCCCGCAGGGCGTGATCGCGGCGGAACGGATGATCGAAGAAATCGCCTATGCCACGGGGCAGGACCCCTTGGATGTGCGCAAGGCCAATTTCTATGGCACCACGGACCGCAACGTGACCCCGTATCACCAGGAGGTCGAAGACTGCATTCTCGACCGGCTGGTCGGAGAGCTGGAAGAGACCTCGGAATACCGCCAGCGCCGTCAGGATATCATCGCGTTCAACAGGACATCGCCGGTTCTGAAAAAAGGCATCGCGCTGACACCGGTCAAGTTCGGCATTTCTTTCACCGCGACCTGGTACAATCAGGCCGGTGCGCTGGTGCATGTCTATAACGACGGCTCGATCCACCTGAATCACGGTGGCACCGAAATGGGCCAGGGTCTGAACACCAAGGTTGCGCAGGTCGTGGCCGAGGCTTTCCAAGTCGATTTCAACCGGATCAAGATCACCAAGACGACGACTGAAAAAGTTCCCAACACCTCGGCCACTGCGGCGTCCAGCGGGACCGACCTGAATGGCATGGCGGCGTTGAACGCGGTCGAACAGATCAAGGAACGTCTGGTGAAGTTCGCATCCGAGACCTGGAGCGTCTCGCCAGAGGAAGTGTCCTTCCACGCCAATCAGGTGCATATCGGCCAAGACGTCCTGGCCTTCGATGCATTCATCAAACAGGCCTATCTGGCACGTGTGCAACTGTCGGCGGCCGGGTTCTACAAGACGCCAAAAATCCACTGGGACCGGGCCAAAGGACAAGGCCGCCCGTTCTATTATTTTGCCTATGGCGCGTCCTGTTCAGAAGTCACGATTGACACACTGACCGGTGAATACCGCGTGGATCGGACGGATCTGCTGCACGACGTCGGACGTTCGCTGAACCCTGTGCTGGACAAAGGTCAGGTCGAAGGCGCATTCATTCAAGGTATGGGATGGCTGACCACTGAAGAGCTTTGGTGGGACGATGCCGGCCGCCTGCGCACCCATGCCCCGTCGACATACAAGATCCCGCTGGCGTCAGACCGCCCGCGCATCTTCAACGTGAACCTTGCCGATTGGTCGGAAAACCGCGAGCTGACCATCAAACGCTCCAAGGCCGTCGGCGAGCCGCCGTTCATGCTGGGAATTTCGGTGTTCGAGGCCCTGTCGATGGCCGTGGCCTCGGTCGCTGATTACCGGGAATGCCCCCGCCTTGACGCGCCGGCCACGCCCGAACGTGTGCTGATGGCAGTCGCGCGGCTGCAAGCCGGGTCCTGAGCCATGGTTGCCCCGGGTTCTCTGAGCGAATTTCTGTCCGCGCAGCATTGCGTGATCCGCGTTGCGTTGACGCGTGTCCGCGGGTCTTCGCCGCGCAATGAGGGGACAGAAATGTTCGTCGCGCCCGGGGCGTTGTGGGGAACCATAGGCGGTGGACAATTGGAATTCCTCGCCATCAACGCGGCGCGGGACATGCTGCGTGACGGTGCGTTGCATCAGGATCTGGACGTGCCACTTGGCCCCGAGATCGGGCAATGCTGCGGCGGCCGGGTCGAACTGAACCTGTCCCGTATGCGCGCGTCCGACAAATGGGCCGCGACGGAACGCGCGGCCCGGAACGAAGATGCTTTGCCTCATGTCTATGTCATGGGCGCGGGCCACGTGGGGCGTGCCCTGGCCAATCAGTTTCAGCATCTGCCGGTGCGCTGCATCCTCGTCGATACCAGACCCGAAGAGATCGCGCTTTGCGCCGCAGATGTCGAAACCCGGGTCAGCGCGATTCCCGAAGCCGAAATCTGGCGCGCGCCCGCAGGCAGCGCCTTTGTCGTTCTGACCCATGATCACGGGCTGGATTTCCTGCTGACGACCGCCGCGCTGGAACGAAAGGATGCCGCTTATGTGGGGATGATCGGTTCCGCCACAAAGCGGGTAAAGCTCAGGAACTGGGCGCAGAAACACTGTGACGGACAGTCCATCGAACATTTGAAATGCCCCATCGGGGCTAGCGGTAGCCGCGACAAGCGGCCCAGCGTCATCGCCGCCTTCGTGGCGGCCGAGGTGATGGCTGAATTGACCTCTGAAACTGCCGCGACCGCCCTGACCGGGGCAAACCAGGCACCCCTGCGGGGCCACCATCACGACCGGAAAGGGAGATCGGCCTGACACCTGTCGGGCCAAACCGGTCACATCAGAGGAGGAGACCGTCATGGACGGGAGGACCTATGAATACAAGCTGTTTACCCGCAGCGATTTCAGCGCTTTCTGGGCGCTGTTTACCGACAACCTTGTCAACCTGCTGATCCTGTCCGGGGTCTGCCAATTCGTGTTTCAAATGCCTGCGGACATCGTCTTTGGCCGCATCGTTCCCGGCGCCGCCATCGCGATTTTGGCCGGTGTCGCTGTCTACACTTACCTCGCCAAATGGGCGGCAAACGCGCAGGGCAAAGACGTAACCGCGTTGCCCTACGGCATCTCGACGCCGGTTATGTTCGTCTACCTGTTCGGGGTGATCGGACCCATCTACTGGGCGACAAATGATCCAATGCTTGCCTGGCAAGTGGGTATCGGCGCCGGGTTCATGGGCGGCATCGTCGCGGCTCTGGGTGCCGTGGTTGGGCCGTATCTCAAGCGGATCACGCCACGCGCGGGGATGCTGGGGACGCTGTGCGGCATTGCCCTGGTCTTCATCGGCTCTGTGCCGCTGGCCGAAGTGTTCGAGAACCCCATCATCGGCTTTACGTCGCTGCTGTTCATCCTCTGGGGGTTGATCGGCCGTTTCCGCCTGCCGGGCAATGTTCCGGCCGGCCTTGTCGCGATTGCTGCCGGTACCGTGATCGCCCTTCTACTTGGCGAGTCCAAAATTGATGTCAGCGGCATCAGGTTCTACCCACCGATCCCCTATTTCGGTGATCTGATCGCCGGTGTGCAATACCTGTTCGCCAACCCTGAGCTGTTCCTGGTGCTGATCCCCGTGCAAATCTACAACTTCATCGAAACGATGAACAACGTGGAATCCGCCGAAGCGGCAGGCGACCATTACCCTGTCGGGCTCTGCCAGGTGACGGACGGCGCGGGCACGATGCTGGGCGCTCTGTTTGGTTCGCCATTCCCGACAACCGTTTACATCGGCCATCCGGCCTATAAACGGCTGGATGCCCATGCGGGGTATATTGTCGGTGTGGCCTTTGTAATTGCCGCCGCCGCCTTTCTGGGGTTCCTGTCCTTCCTCGCGGGGCTGATCCCGATCGCCGCAGCCGCACCGGTACTGGTCTTTGTATCAGTCAGCCTGATCACCAACACGGCCTGGGCTGTAAAACCGATGCACATGGCTGCGGTATCCTTTGCGATCCTGCCCCATATCTCCGCCTTCCTGATGGTCAAATGGGGATCTTTGATGAACGCGCTGCGCAGCAGCGGTGTCGAAGGGCTGCCATCCTTGGGAGATCCCAATCTGACCTCGGCCCTTCTGATGGAAGGGGCTCATTACGAGGGGCACCTTGCCCTGAGCCAGGGGGCGATCATCACCGGTCTGGTCTGGGGTGCCATCGTGGCCGATGTGATTGACGGGCGCTTTCGGATGGCCGGCGCGTTTGCTGTCGCAGGTGGGCTGATGTCTTCGATCGGCATCATCCATTCCTACACGCTACAGATGCCTCAGTTCGACGGGATAACCATCGGATATCTGATCATCGGTGCGTTCCTGTACGTCTACCCGGTGTTCGCCTCCAAAGAGGATCTTGAGCATCGTATCATCGTACCGGACGAGCCCGACCTCATCGATGACGACTCACCCGCTCAACAGGCCTGATCGGCAACGGGGCAGTCGCATGGCTGCCCCAAAAACCATCCCTTCCCGTTCAATCGCGGCCGTTCAAGAGGCAGAGTTTGTCCTACGGTCGCTTGTTGATCTTTCTCTCGCCTATCTCCGAGCAGGGCATTTGGTTCGCACAGGTCTTGCAGAGGATCGCCCTTGTGAACCACGCATCTGCGCCGCCTGGGCATCTTCCAACACGAACACGGGCGCCGCATCGGCTGGGTCACACAAAATAGACGACCACAGGTGATGTGCGCGGGGTCAAGACCCTCACCCGCAAGCCCCGCAATCGACCAGGCGTGACGAATTTTGTCGTTTGCAGGCTTTTGTGTCGCTTTCCGGCTTGTTGCGGCATGCTGGTATGAACAAGAATACCTGCTGATGAACAATTGTTTTCCAAATCCCATGGACCGCCGTGCCACCGGCTGTGACCTTGTGATCCCAGCCTGATCTCAGGGCCTCTGGCCCTTACGCATCACGCTGTGACTACGGATTTTTCGGATAACCTCATGACAACTCAAGCGCTGCGCCTGGCCATCGATATTGGCGGCACGTTCACGGATACGGTTCTTGTCTCTGGCGAAGAGACGATACTTGCCTCGACCAAAACCCTGACCACACATCACAACCCCGCCGACGGAGCCATGCAAGGCGCAGCGCGCGTAATGCAACAGACAGGGCACCGTCTGAGCGAAGTCACCGGTTTCATTCACGGCACCACGCTGGCCACCAACGCGCTGATCGAAAAACGCGGCGCGGTCGTGGCAACCGTGACCACCGAAGGGTTCAGGGACATTCTGGAAATCGCCTACGAGCGGCGCTATTCGCAATACGACATCAATCTGGACAATCCTGATCTGCTGGTGCCGCGTGAGCGCGCGCTGACGGTTCGCGAGCGCGTTTCGGCGGATGGCAAGGTATTGATACCGCTGGAAGACACAGCCATCGACGCGTTGTTGAAGGACATCGACGCCAGCGGAGCGGAAGCCGTCGCCATCTGCCTGATGCACGCATATGCAAACCCCGAGCACGAGCGCAGGCTGCGCGACATGCTGGCGGACAGGCGCCCCGATCTGACCGTCTCGATTTCGTCGGACGTCAGCCCCGAAGCGCGCGAATTCGACCGGCTGTGCACGACAGTCGCCAACGCCTATATCCAGCCTCTGATGGCAACGTATCTGGCCCGGTTTGTCCAGCAATTCGAGGCTCAGGGCGTCACCTGTCCGATCTTGATGATGACAGCGGGTGGTGGAATGTGCACCATGCGAACCGCCGCGCGGTTTCCGATCCGGCTGGTGGAATCCGGCCCTGCCGGCGGTGCCATTCTGGCCGCCCGCGTCGCCGCCCGCGCCGGTCTGGGCCAGGTATTGTCCTTTGACGTCGGCGGCACCACCGCCAAACTGTGCCTGATCGACAACGCCCGTCCTCAGACCTCGCGCCAGTTCGAGATTGCCCGCGCCGCACGGTTTATCAAAGGGTCCGGAATGCCGGTACGTATACCGGTCATCGAAATGATCGAGATCGGCGCCGGAGGCGGTTCGATTGCCGGGGTTGACCGGTTGGGGCGGCTGACCGTGGGGCCAAAATCAGCGGGATCCGAGCCCGGCCCCGTCGCCTTCATGCGCGGCGGAACCGAACCCACGGTGACTGACAGTGATATTGCACTGGGATATATCGTACCCGACACGTTTGCCGAGGGGCATATTCAGCTTGATCCAGAAGCGTCGAAACGGGCGCTGAGCCGGGTGATCGGGTCAAAGCTGGATCTGGATGCCGTAGGCGCCGCCGATGGCGTCAGCCGTATCGTCGACGAAAGCATGGCCAGCGCGGGTCGGATGCATGCGGTGGAATCCGGCAAGGACCTTGGCCCACGAACAATGATAGCGTTTGGGGGCAACGGGCCATTGCACGCCAGCCGGGTCGCGCGATCCGCCGGGGTCAGCCGCATCGTGATCCCGCCCGATCCCGGTGTCGGATCGGCCGTCGGCTTCCTGTTCGCGCCGGTGTCTTTCGAGATCGTCCGCTCGCGTTATACGTTGCTGGGCAGCATGGACATGAACGGGATCAACACGCTGTTCGAAGCCATGATTTCCGAGGCAAGAGAAGTTGTCTTCCAAGGGGTCGGCGATGTCCCGACCCAGACGCTGCGCACTGCCTTCATGCGCTACAACGGACAAGGGCACGAGATCGAGATCACCCTTCCCGACCGCCCCCTGACCGCCGAAGATATCGTGCTGCTGACCGCTGCTTTCGAACAGGAATACCGCAAGCAATTCTCGCGTCCGGTACCAGGAATGCAGATCGAGATTCTCAATTGGGCGGTGCGTGTCGCGACCTGTGACAGTGGCGTGCCGGCGGTTCCTGAAACGCCCCGGTTGAAGACAATCTCGGCGCCGGAAACCCGTCCGATCACCTGTGACGTGGACGGAGTATCGAAACCAGCGGCCTTCGTTGCCCGAGCGGATCTGAAGCCCGGCGACCACCTTCACGGCCCCGCATTGATCACCGAACCGCAGACAACCACGCTCGTATCCGCCGACTTCTCGGCGCATGTGGATGCCATGGGAAACCTCGTCCTTGTACAGGACCAGAAAGGAGGCGCATGATGTCGTCCGATCTTTCACACGATCTTTCGCCCGCCCGATTGCAGGTGATGTGGAATCGTCTGCTGGCCGTGGTAGAAGAACAGGGCCAAACCCTGATCCGTGCCGCCTTCAGCCCGATTGTACGCGAATGCGGTGACATCTCTGCCGGGATATTTGACGCCGATGGCCGGATGCTGGCGCAGGCCGTGACCGGCACGCCGGGGCACATCAACACCATGGCCGAGGCGGTGCAGCACCTACGCCGGGCTTTCCCGGTTCAGACCATGAAGCCGGGCGACATCTACATGACGAACGACCCATGGCTTGCCTCGGGGCACCTGAACGATTTTCTGCTGATGATGCCCGCATTCAAGGATGGCAAGGTGGTGGGCTTTACCTCCTGCACCTCGCATCTTGTTGATCTGGGTGGGTTGGGCATGGGCCCCGAAGGTTCCGACATCTATGACGAGGGCCTGCTGATCCCGCCCTGCAAGCTGGTTGAAGAGGGCACTCCCAACGCTTTGCTGCTGGACATCATCCGCGCCAACAGCCGCGAACCCATCGCCAATGATGGCGACATCTATGCACTGATCGCCTGTTGCGAAGCCGGGGTTGCAAGGCTGCTGTCGATGATGGAGGAATTTGGCCTCGACGATCTAGGGACGCTCGGCTCGTACATCATCGACACGTCGCGCCGCGGCACGCTGGAGGCCATCGCCGACGTGCCCGAAGGTGTCTACAAGAATGTTCTGAAGATGGACGGCTATGAGAATGAGCTGGAGCTGCACGCGACCCTGACCGTAAGAAAGAACGGCATGCATGTGGATTTCTCGGGCACCTCGGGCTGTTCGCGCAAGGGCATCAACGTGCCGCTGAACTATGCCACCGCCTATACGGTGTTTGCCTTGCGCTGCATTGTCGGCGCGGACATTCCCAACAATGCGGGATCGCTGGAGCCGTTTACCGTTGACGGGCCAAAGGGCTGCATCCTGAACGCGCAGCGCCCGGTGCCGGTTGCGATGCGGCATACCCTGGGTCAGGTCACGCCCGATCTGGTTCTGGGCTGCCTGCATCAGGCCCTGCCCGATGCGGTCCCGGCCGAAGGCGCAAGTTGCATGTTCGACCTGCCCATGCGCCACGCGCCCGAAGTGGCCCGTGATGGCGGTCGCGAATTCGCGGTGGAACCCGTGCACAATGGCGGAACCGGCGCGCGACCTCATGCCGATGGTCTGTCGGCCACGGCCTATCCGTCCGGGGTGTTCGGCAGTCAGGTCGAGATCACCGAAAGCGTCGCACCCGTGACGATCTGGCGGCGCGAACTGCGCCCAGATTCCGGCGGCGCGGGCAAGTATCGCGGCGGGCTGGGGCAGCGGATCGAGATGACCTCGTCCAACGGGGCGCCCTTTATCGTTTTCCTGTCGGTCGAACGGCTGAAATACCCGGCGCTTGGCCGTATGGGCGGCAGACCCGGCGCGCCCGGTCGCATCCGTTTCAGGGACGGTGCAAACGATATTCCGGGCAAAGGAGAATTGCGGGTGGAACACGGTGATTACCTGATCTTCGATACACCGGGCGGCGGCGGCTTTGGCGACCCTGCCGAACGCGACCCGGATGCGCTGGCACTGGACATCAAACGCGGGTTGGTAAGTGCGCAAGGCGCCAGGATTTACGGGGGTGACGCATGATCCGACCGGTTCCTTACGTTGGCGCCATGGGCGCTTATGCGCTGGCTGATCCGAACGGCGCAGGCACGATTTCACTGGCGCAGAACGAAAGCGCCTTTCCCGCAAGCCCCGCCGCCGTTGCGGCCGGGCAGGCAGCGCTGGCGGATCTGGCCCTTTATCCAGATCCGGAATGGGCCGAAATGCGCTCGGCCATTGCCGAGGTGCACAGGCTCGACCCCGCGCGCATTTTATGTGGGGCGGGCTCGATGGAACTGATTGGCTGTCTGATCCGCGCCTTTGCCGGACCGGGCGATCAGGTGCTGGGCACACAATATGGCTATGCCTTTGTCGCCTCGGCCACAGCACAGGCACAGGCCGAATATGTGGCAGCGCCCGAGGTCAATTTGACCGTATCGGTGGACGCGCTGCTGGCCGCTGTCACACCTGCCACCCGCATCGTGTTCGTCTGCAATCCGGGCAACCCCACCGGCACGCTGATCCCGAATGACGAAATTGTCCGCCTGCGTTCGGATCTGCCTGGCGATACATTGCTGGTGGTGGACCAGGCCTATGCGGAATTTGCCGATGCCACGAACGATCCCGCGCAGATCTTTGCGCTGGTGGATCGGGGCGACACCGTGATCACGCGTACATGTTCCAAGGCCTACGGGCTGGCGGGGGCGCGGGCCGGCTGGGGCTGTTTCCCAAGCGAAATCTCGGGTGAGGTCCGCAAGCTTTTGAATCCCAACAATATCTCGATTGCCTCGCAGGCAGCGGCGGCGGCGGCGATGCGGGATCAGGCCCATATGCGCAACGTGGTCGCACGGACAGCCGAAATTCGGGACCGGTTTGCGCAGGAATGCCGCGAACTGGGCCTGAGCGTGCCGGAAAGCCACACAAATTTCGTGCTGATCCGCTTTGCCTCAACCGCGCAGGCACAGCGCGCCGACACGGCCCTGCGGGCTGAGCGCCTGATGATGCGCGGCATGGGCGGCTATGGTTTGTCGGACTGTTTGCGCGCCACGATCTGTGCGCCCGAGGTGATGGACAAGGCCCGCGACATCTTGAAAGGAGCGCTGACATGACCGAGACCCGCACAGCCGCCAAGATCGGGGTTCTGGTGCCCTTCACCAACACCAATCTGGAACCGGATATGGAGATGCTGCGACCGCCAAACACCACCATCCATTTCCAGCGCATGGGCGGCTATGACGTGAATGAAATTCCCGGCTCGGATCAAATGGCAGGTTTGGGCGCTTCGGATATCAGCCACGATCTGCGGATGATCTCGGGGGTGCGGCCCGATGTGGTGCTGTACGGCTGCACCTCGGCCACCCTGACCCATGGGCCGTCTTTCGACGCTGAGCTGGCGCAACAGATCAAATCGGAATCCGGTGCGCTGTCGCTGACCGCGGCCGGATCATTGATCGCCGCAATCAAGGCACTGGGGGCCACGAAGGTCGGCTTTTCCTCGCCCTATCTGGGCGAAATAAACGCTCAGGCGATGGATTTCATGGCCCAGAACGGAATCGAGACCGTTCGATGCGCCGATGTGGGCCGAAAGCTGGGTAATTACGGTCAGGGAGAGCTGACCCCGGACGACGTCTATGAACTGGCCTGTCAGGCCGATCACCCGCAGGCACAGGCCATAATTCTCAGCTGCACCGACATGCGTTCGGTCGAGGCGATCGACCGGATTGAAGCAACGCTGGGCAAGCCGGTCGTCACCTCAAATCAGGCGATGATGTTCTGCCTTATGCGGGCGCTGAACCTGCCGCGTCATGACGCGCTGCCGGGGCGATTGTTCGACCTGCTCTGACCGGATCAGGGCGCAAGGCGACAATGTATAAAAGACAGCTCACCTCGAACGGGTCTTGGATCACCCAGACTTGCTCCCAGCTCCAATTCAACCTGTGCAGCGGGCGGCAGGGCCTGCATCATCGCCGCCATCAGGATCAAGGGTGCGGATTTGCCGGTCGGAACGCGTTTCAACGGCAGCTTCGGCAGATTTTACGTCTGGTCGGCGGGGGCGTAGATCAACGCGCCAAGGTCCGAGAATTTCGAGCCCGGCGCGCCCAACCCCAGAACCGCATCACGAATGGCGGCAGCACGGGATGCACCCATTGATGGTGTCGCAAATTCCATGAATTTGTCGATCACTTCGGTCTCATCCATTGGCGCCTCGGGTCCGCCGCGTGCATGTACGTCGCCCGACTCGAGTATCCGCCCGTCGGTCAGAGTGATGCTGACATCGGCGAACCGGCTTTCGGGGAAACGGTCGGAATGGCGTGCGGCCTCTGAAACCGAGATACGCTCGACGATCGAGGCGACTAGCGGGTCGGCCAGGCCCGCACCGGTGATGTTCTCAACTCCGATCCGGCCATGCGCAACCATTGTTGCGACGGCAAATGGCAGCGAATACTGCGCCTTGGACGTATCATCCGGCATGCCCTGGAAAAGGCAGGCGCTTTCCCGAAACGTGTTTACATGAATCGCGGCAATATCGCGGTAAGTCAGGTCGTTTTCACGCATGAGTGCACGGGTGGCATCAATTGCGGCGTGGGCCCAACGGCAGATCGGGTAGGGTTTGACATATTGATGCTCCATTTGCCAGAAATCGCCCAGATCTTGCCAATGGGGGGCAACGTCTGCCGCTTCGATGGTGATGGCCGGTGCCCCGGTAAAGCCTTTCTCGGCCAATACCGCTGAAGAAATGCCAACCAACGCGCCCCAGCCCGAACCGTCATGTAGCATAGTGGGATTGGCGATCTCGCGCATCATCTGGCTGCGCGGGCCGTGATATTCGGCAATCCCCATGGCCTGCCGCATCTGTTCGGCCGTCAAACCGCGCAAGCGCGCCGCCACAGCCACCACGCCAAGCGCGTTCCAAGCTCCGGATGTGTGATAATCGCTGACGGTGTCATGCAACGAAATGCCCGCGCGTCCCGCGACCTCGTATCCAACGATCACCGCCGCCAGCGCTTCGGGGCCTGAAAAATCTTGAATGGTTTCAGCCAGTGCCGCCAGTGCGGGAACGACGACAACCCCGATGTGGCCTTTGGTCGGATTGTATCCATCATGGCCGTCCAGATTGTCGGTCTGTGTGGCCGCTGCATAGGCCGCACCCGCGACGCTGACGCGACGACCGTCGAAAAGCATGCGCGCGCTCAGCCCCGGATCGCCCGCGCCAAACAGCGCTACCGCACTCTCGCGTGCAATCTGTCCGGCCTGCATCGGCCCCGATCCTATGGTGATCCCCAGCGTATCCAGCAGCATCAACGCTGCTGCCTTGCGTGCGGTGTCGGGAAAATCCTGCGCGGCACGATTCAGCGCAAAATCTGCAACGGTCTGAAAGGTATCTGTCACGGTGTCCAGTCGAGGTTTTTCTTTCGGGTTCCGGTTACAAGAAAAAGCCTATGTGAGTTTGCGCATAGCGGCACGAAAACAATCATGGGGCAATGGCCCCGGATTATTTGTGACTAGGACCAGATCACATTTCGAGGCAGAACCATACGTGTGAGTCGCTTATGGGCAAGACAGCAAGCCCTGGGCTTATTAATTCTTTGCGATGTGCCTTGCCTGAGAAACGTCCGTCATGATGAATCTTCCACACCTGACCTTTCTTCGCTCGTTCGAAGCGGCGGCACGGCACCTGAGCTTTACCGCTGCTGCCGAAGAGCTGAACTGCACCCAATCTGCCGTCAGCAATCATGTCCGCTCGTTGGAAGAGTTTTTGCAGCGCCCCCTGTTCGTGCGCCATCCCCGTTCCCTGTCGCTGACAGATGTGGGCGAGGCCTATCTGCCGTCAGTGCGCCATGCCCTCCAGGAAATCAACGCTGCCACGCAATCGGTCATCGTGCGGTCGCATACCCGCAAAGTGGTGGTTTCTTGCCCGGTCAGTCTGGCCGAGAACTGGTTGCCGGATGTGATCCGTGGTTTCAACGCGGTGCATCCCGATATTGATCTGACGGTTCATGGCACTGTCTGGACTGATGTCGAACCAAATGTTTCGGACATCTCGCTGACAATCAATCATGTCGACGATGTGTCGCCGGACGCCCAACGTTTGTGGGTCGAAAAGCTGGCCTTGGTCTGTGCGCCCGGCTTTCTGGTCGATGGCGCGCCGCTGACCGACCCCAAGCAATTGCAGAATGCACCGCTGATCCATATCCTGGGCCGCCCCTCCTATTGGGAGCACGCGGCGCGGCATTTCGGGTTGTCCGATCTGAGCCAGAAGGGTGGGTTGCGGACGAATGTCTCGAATCTGGCGATGGAAATGGCCGCCAAGTCACTGGGATGCGTCGCCCTGCCCCGGTCGCTGGCCCGGTCCTATGTCGAGCGGGGGCTGCTGATCGAGCCTTTCCGGTTTGATCTGAACAGTCCCTGGACCTATTTCGTGCGTCTCAAGGAAAAACCCGTTTCACCACCGGTCCGGCTGTTTCGGAACTGGCTGTTGCAAGCCGCCGCTGAAATGGACAGCTGATCGACCGGTCATTTGCCGGGGCATGTCACGCGGCCCCTATTTTCTTTTGCCAGCCAGTTTGTTGGTGGCGAGAACGCGCAATCACTTCCGCGCGTCATCAATACCCAAGGCAGGGGCTCTTCCAGCCATCAACAGCACCTTCTGTACAACCGAGTTTCGACGCCAACCGGTTTTTCCTGGTCCTCGGGTCAACTGAACAAAGCGGTCATAATAGCGATTTCGAAGGGTTTTGCACCATCTGCGCTTCTATTGCCTCAATATCCGCAAGAATCTATGGGATGCATCACGCAACTGCTGACGGCCATTGAAACCGGCGTCAGTTTCTTTGATTGTGCCCACGCCGTCCGTGGTAATTGGTAAGAAGGATTTTTGGATGCGTATTGCAATGATCGGCACCGGTTATGTTGGCTTAGTGTCCGGTGTATGCTTTTCGGACTTTGGTCATGACGTGATTTGCGTCGACAAGGCTGAGCAAAAGATCGACATGCTCAAGGCCGGAGAAGTGCCGATCTATGAACCGGGCTTGGATGTGCTGATGGCAAAAAACGTTGCTGCCGGTCGCCTGAGTTTTTCAACCGATCTGAAAACAGCAGTTGATGGCGCCGATGCGGTTTTCATCGCGGTCGGAACTCCGACCCGACGAGGGGACGGCCACGCGGATTTGACCTATGTGATGGCCGCGGCAGAAGAGATCGCCCAAGCGGTTACCGGTTACACGGTCATCGTCACCAAATCGACCGTGCCGGTGGGAACAAACAGAAGAGTTCAGGAGGTCGTTGCGGTCGCCAACCCCGCAGCCGAATTCGACGTGGCCTCGAACCCTGAATTTCTGCGCGAAGGCGCTGCAATCGATGACTTCATGCGCCCCGATCGCGTCGTGGTGGGTGTGGAAAACGATCGCGCCGCCGAAGTGATGGCCGAGATTTACCGACCGCTTTATCTGCGTGACTTTCCGATCCTGACCACCGATCTGGAAAGCGCCGAGATGATCAAATACGCCGCCAACGCGTTTCTGGCGACCAAGATCACTTTCATCAATGAAATCGCGGGCCTGTGTGAAAAGGTCGGTGCGGATGTCAAGGAAGTTTCCCGCGGCATCGGTCTGGACGGACGAATTGGCAACAAATTTCTGCACGCGGGGCCGGGCTATGGTGGCTCTTGTTTTCCGAAGGATACCGCCGCGCTGGCGCGGATCGGGCAGGATCATGCCTATCCGATGCAGATTACGGAAACCGTCATTCGGGTGAATGACGAGGTCAAGAAACGGATGATCGAGAAAATCCGCGACGCCTGCGACGACCGCCTTAACGGCAAGACGGTGGCGGTTCTGGGTGTCACTTTCAAACCCAACACGGACGACATGCGCGACGCGCCATCACTGTCCATCATTCCCGCTTTGATCGGCGGAGGGGCCAAAGTGCGCGTCGTCGATCCGCAGGGCAAAACGGAAGGCGATGCGCTATTGCCCGGGGTCGAATGGTGCGACGATCCCTATACAGCGGTCCAAGGGGCTGACGTTGTGGTGTTGCTGACAGAGTGGAACGAGTTCCGCGCGTTGAACCTGACCGAGCTGGCCGGTTCCATGAACTCTGCCAGAATGGTGGATCTGCGCAATATCTATTCGAAGTCACAGGCGCTGAAATCCGGCTTTGAAACCTATGTCGGTGTTGGACGCTGAACGCACACCACCTGTTGGATCAAACGCGCCCACCGGACCCGCTTGGGTCCGGCAGGGATCTGGCTTCACGGGCTATTCGGTGGCCCAGATCTTGCGGCGGCGTTCCCTGACCATGTCATTGCCTTCATCGGTGCCGTCGTGGAACGTGTTGAACCATTCATCCCAAGGGGTTTCCCAGGTGCCGTAGTTGCAGTCAAAAAACCGATGATGCAGCTGATGAAAGAAATCCCCGACCTGAAACTTGGCCTTGTTGCCGAACTTCACATGCTCGAACCCGGCATGAGAGGTCGGAGCGCCGATACCGTGATGGAACAGCAGGAAAATGGCGTGGATCGGATGGGACGGCAGCAGGAAGAAGATCATCGTATCGAACATCAGAAAGAAGCTTTCGACCGGATGCATCGCAAGCCCCGACCAAGGACCGGTATTGATGTTGCGGTGATGCCAAGCGTGGACTCTTGTATAAAGCACACCCACATGCAGTAGCCTGTGCAGCCAGTAGAAATGGAACCCGGCCCAGATCGGCACAAAGACGGTCATGGCGATGAACCAGATCGGGTTGCCGTCTAACGTGATCATCGTGATCCAGCCATTGGCATAGGAATACAGGATCAGACATTCCCAGAACGTCCAGAACATCAACGCCGGGCCCAAGGTCCAGAACATGTTGTCCCAGACCTGATTTTTGAATGTGAATACCTTGGCGCCCTTCATCATCGGGCGCATGTCATAGCGGTATTCGTCCTGCTGCGTGCGGAACCTCCAAAGGGCCAGGTGCAAGCCGCCTGCGACCACCATCAGGATACAGAAATTGCGGAACCAGATTTCCGCAACCCAATCCCAGCCGAAGGTCTCGATCCTGCTCAGTGAAGGCGTCAGATAGGTCCAGGTGATGACCGCAAAGACCAGCAGCAGCGCCCGCAATGCAAGCGGATTCCAGCTTTGCAGCAGGTATTTCAACGCGGCCAGAGGTTTCATCGGCCAATCCCAATAGGGCGCGGTCTGAATCGGCAGCTGAGGCGTGTAACTCCAGATCTTGCGCTTGGCTCGTGGCGGCAGGGCGGGGTCTGACATAGAAGGCTCATTTCATCTGTTCACTGATCACAAGCCTAAGGCGTGGGATCAAAAGCTCAGACCTAATTGTCTTGCCGGAGAGGCTAAGTTCTGCTTAGCCTGTCGGAATGAACACCCGCGTCCCTTCCCTCAACTGGCTGCGCGTATTCGAGGCTGCGGCCCGAACCGAAAGCTTTGCCCGCGCCGCGACCCAGTTGAACATGACGCCTGCCGCCGTCAGCCAGCAGGTCAAGGCGCTGGAGACAAGACTGGGCACACCCTTGTTTCACCGTCACGCGCATGCGGTCACTTTGACCGAGACCGGGCGCGCCTATCTGCCGTCGGTACAGCAATCCTTGCTCATGCTGGAAACGGCAACCGCCGGTCTGTTCGGCGAAACCCGCGAGCAAAGGCTTTACGTGCAGTCGGTGCTGCTGTTTGCACATGGCATTCTGGCCGGGGGTGTTCCCGATTTTCAGGCGGCGCATCCTCAGATCAACCTTTCGCTTTCGACCGGCAATGTCATGTCGGATTTTGCCAATCGGTTCACTGACCTTCAGATCGTGTTCGGAAACCCCGCGCTGTTCGGCTCGGAAAGTGACGAGTTGATGCGCGAACATCTCTATCCCATCGCCCCACCCGAGGTTGCTGCCCGGATCGAGACGGCAAGGGACTTGTTCGACTTCACCTTGATCGAAGTTTCGACCCATCGGGCAAGCTGGCCGCATTGGTTCGAACACCAGCGGCTGCCAGCAGGCCAGGCACGGTATTTTTTTGCCGACAATTCGGTGATGGCGGCCGAGCTCTGCGCCAGAGGATGCGGCATTGCCTTGGCGCGCGCGCCCGCGTCAGATCGCATTATGAAGCTTTCCGGTTTGGTCCCCTGCCTGCCGGACTTCTCCTGCCCGGGGCAGGAAGCCTATCATCTGGTCTATCCCTCCCGCACGGCGCTGCGCCCGGCAGCGCGTATGTTTCGCGATTGGCTGATGGATTACAGCGCCGCCGTCCAGACGCGGTAACGCCCCTGCCCGGTGACCTCGCGAACCAGACCCCGCTGCGCGAACAGGTCGAAATTGCGCTGTACCGCGGCGCGGGAAGCCTTGGTCAGGTCTTCGGCCAAAGGCGCGGATACCATGGGCCAGGCCGTCAATGCATTGATCAGGCGCGGCGGGGTGCGGCCGCTCAGATCCTGCGTGACCTCTTTGGCTTTCGCCTCCCACGCGCTGATCCGGTCCAGGTGCAACAACGCTGCAAGGGCGGCCTGCCCTGCGCCGCCGATCCATGCGCTCAGTTTTTCCGCCGGATCCCCCGAGCCGCGCAGCGCACGCGGCCCGGACAAGGCCAAGGGCATGAACTGCGCACCGCCGCGCCCCATGGAGGCCGCATGCCGCGCGGCGATGACGGCTGCTTCCGTGTCCTGTCCGATGCCTTGTGACACCGCCCGCCACGCGTGGAACGCAATTGCCGACTGCGTCACGGGATGCAACCCTTCGGCGTTTTGCATGACCTCGGCCAGATCAATGATGGATTCCGGGGTCGCGTCGACCCCCTGAGCCAGTCGGTCAAGAAACGCGGTCAGCCCCCGTTCCCAACCGCCGGCAGCAGGCGGCGCGCCCGAACTCAGGCGTCGCACGGCCCATCCGGCCCGGAACAGGGCCTGCACGTCATCATGAGTCGCACCGATCCGCAAACCGGTCCACAAAGCCAATCGATCCACGCTGATCCGGTCTCCGGTCCACCACCCCAGATCGGACGTCTCCATCAATGCCAAGCGATGCGTCCAGCCTTCGGGGCCCGCTCGCAACCGTTCATCCAGCGCGCCAAAAGTCAGGGCCAGATCCGCAAGTTCCGCAGAAAGGTCGGACTGCGCAGCCCGCCAATCACGCGGATCGAACAGCAGGCGCTGTTCGCGTCGCGGCCCGGGCAGGAAGAAACCCTCGTCTTCCTCGACTTCATCCGGTGGCAAGAACCACAGGTCGTCCTCTTCGGACGGATCGCCGTCATAGATGCTGGCGGGGCCAAGATCTTCGGCCTCGTCTTCAGGAAGGGGCAAGGGTTTCTTCGACGTCATACCCCGCATTCTTCGGGCATTCCCGTTGCTTCACAAGGGGTATTCCGTCAGCTCGCAAAGGTTCGGGTCAGAACATCCAGTTCGCTGCTCAAATCGGTCTGCGGAGAGCTGCCCAGCAGCATGTAACCATAGCCATCCTGCGCCCAGGTCACTGTTGCCAAACCGCTCAGAACGGCCTGTTTGACCTCTGCCTTCGGGGCGTTCGGCCCCTGACGGATAACACAGAAGGCAAAGGGTTGACCCTGCTCATCGGCGAAAACGACCTGAACCAAGGGCTTTCCCTTGAACGAAAGAACCTGTGCTCGCTTCAACTCCAACCCTGGCAGGGAGTCCAGCGCTTCACGGTTCAGAGACCTGCCAAGTGCTGCCTCGGCCATCGCGAACTGCTTGTCCAGCGATGCCTCGGAACTGTCCAGCGAGACAATCGTCTCGGGCACATAAAGCGACTGATAGATCGCCGCTTGCTGCGCCCAGCCCAGTTCCGCCGGACGCGTCGCCCAGAATGTCAGGGCAACGGCTGCAACCCCGACGCCCGCGGCCACGGCCAGAAGGCGCAGAAACCCGCCATTGGTGTTTCGCGCCACGGGTTCCGGCAAATCGACCTTCGGCGCCGCGGTGGGCAGTTTCTCAAAGACCTGCCCAACGACAGGCGCAAACGGATCCAGCGCCATCAGGCGGCGTTCAACCTCGACATCATCCTCAACCGCGGCCTCGATGGCGCGGCTCTGAGCCTCATCCAGCGTGCCTTCCAGATACGCCAACAGCGTCTCGTCGGAAAACGTCATTTGCCACTCCGTCGCGCGGCGTCTGCCGCCTCAAACTGCATCACGGTTTTCAGTTTCCGCCGGGCATTCGATAACCGGCTCATGATTGTGCCGATGGGAACGTCCAGCAATGCAGCGGTTTCGCGGTAGCTGTACCCTTCGACGAACACAAGCATGACCGTTTCCCGCTGCGCTTCTGGCAGCTGCATCACTTGAGTAAACACTTCAGCCGCAAAAATATTCGTTTCTGAATCCGGCAAAGTTGCGACCAGTTCCGATTCTGGGGTCACGGACAGCGCCTGTGCCCGCCGGACGGAACGAGACCGCACTTCGTTCAACCAGATTGACCGGCAGATCGTCATCAGCCAACTGTCCAGATGATCATGCGACGTTACCTGATGATGCCGCTCGAGCGCACGCAGGCATGTGGCCTGCACCAGATCGTCCGCCACATCTGATGCCCCCGACAACGCCAGAGCAAACCGCCAGACGCGTCTTGAGTGCATCTGTACGGCGTCACGAACGGCCTGTTCGGAAGTCATCTCGGCACTCATCGAATAAAACGCGACCTGTGTGTGTTTGTCAGAAACGGACCCGGCCCGCAGGGCCAAAACTGACATAAACCGCGGAGGAAAGAAATGAAACTTCTGTTGAAGGCAGTCACGTTTGCGTCGGCAATTGTTGCAACACCCATATGGGCAGCGGGTTGGACACTGGAGTCCGATCGCTCGCATCTGGCCTATGGAACGATCAAGAAAAACGCGGTGGGCGAGGTCAACAGCTTCACCAACCTGAGAGGACACGTGACGCAGGAGGGCATGGCCGAAATCGAGATCGACCTGTCCTCGGTCGAGACCAACATAGATATTCGCAACGAACGGGTGATCGAATTTGTATTCCGCCAAGCACCCACTGCGCGCCTGACGGCCGAATTCGACATGGCAAAGGTTTCAGGGCTGGCCGTGGGTGAAACCACTACTGTAGATGCTGCTTCCGTGCTTTCGCTGGCCGGCACGGAAGTTGAGTTTGACGCGGAAATGTTCGTCGCACGCTTGTCCGAGACGTCAGTGCTTGTTTCGACAAACGACATGGTGTTTCTCAGCACGGAAGACGCCGGGGTCAACGCCGGCGTGGACAAGCTTATGGAATTGGCAAGCCTGCCCGGCATCACCCGAACGGTACCGATTACCGCCCGGCTGATCTTTTACACGGATGAAGAGCAGGCCGCGACGGCATCGGAAACCACAGAGGTTGTTGCTGCCGTAGCTGTTCAGGGTGACGTGACGGCCGGCAAAAAGGTGTTTCGCAAGTGCAGCGCTTGCCACAAATTGAAAGAAGGCAGCCATGGTGTTGGCCCGTCCCTGCACGGCATTCTCGGCACAAAGGCCGGTCAGGCCGAGGGATTCAAGTATTCGACAGCGCTGGAAAGTTCCGACATCGTCTGGACCCATGAAACCCTGAGCGCGTTCCTGTCGGATCCCAAAGGGTATCTTCAGGGCAATCGAATGCAGTTTCGCGGTCTGAAAAAGGACGAGGATATTGTTAACCTTCTCGCGTATTTGCTGGAAGAGGGGTGACGGCAACACCTGAGAGACCTGGCTGCAGCGCTGAATTTCGATTTCACGCAACCGGCCCCGGGATCGGATACGATGCTTGTGCTCGTCCCCTGTCTGGTTTCGGATCAACACGTGTTCAAAGTCAGGAATTACGGCCTCCTGTCAGCGGATCTATGCCGGACACACGACTCGTTTGTGGCAAAACAGCCCGTATTTTAAGGCGTTTTTTGCGGATCCTGTCGCGCCACCAACCCTGTCTGCGCGCGTACAAAGGGGCAAATCGCGGTTGTCGTTGCGCTTTCCAACTCTTGTCCGATCGTCAACCAGCCATTATTTAGCGGGCGTACAGCTCAGATGGTCGGGATGGGCCGCTCTGCCGCAGCTTGGCATCTGTCCTTTAGGCCCGACAAAATATAGGTTAACTGAGCGTGCGCACAGTTTCACGATTTGGAGAACGCAATGATAAAGCGCGCCTGGAACAAGTGGCGATCAGGCTATATGGGCCGCCTTGTAGGTGAAAGCTTTTACGCGCAAGGCAAGCTGTATGGTATTGCGGTTCTGGCAATGATTGCCGTGGCGGTCACCACAGCCGGCTCCGCATATATGATGGAATACATTGTCGATGCCATGACCAGCCCCGACTTGAAGGGTTGGGCACATGTGATTGCGCTGGGGGTTGTCCTCCTGTTTCTGGTCAAAGCGGTCGCATCCTATATTCAGGCTATTTACCTTGCCCGCGCAGGCAATCGGATCGTGGCGGAACAACAAGACAAGGTTTACCGCAAACTGCTCAAACATGGGGTCGCGTTCTTTTCGACCAATGAATCGTCGGACCTTCTGATGCGCACCACCCATGGCGCGCAGGCAGCCAGAAACCTGATCGATGTGCTGGTCACCGGGTTTGTCCGAGACGCTCTGACTCTGGTCGGGCTGGTTGCTGTCATGGTGTATCAACAGCCCGTTCTGTCCATCTTGTTCTTTGTGGTGGGTCCGATTGCCCTATTGGGTGTTCGCTATCTGCTGAAGAGCGTACGCACGATCATGCAGGCCGAATTCAAGTCACTGGCGGAAATCATTCGGGTGCTGCAAGAGACCTCGGCGGGGATCAAGGTCATCAAGGTCTTCTCGCTCGAAGACCGGATGATCAACCGCATGGACACGGCCATCCGGAAAGTTGAACAGCGGTCGAACGATATCGCCAAGTTGCAGTCCATTGCCAGCCCTCTTATGGAGTTTCTGGCCGGCCTCGCCGTGGCGGGTGTACTAGTGGTCAGCACGATGGGAATCGCAGGTACGGAACAACCCAGCGCAGGCCAGTTGATGTCCTTTATCACGGCGTTGCTGATGGCCTATGAACCTGCCAAGCGGCTGTCGAAAATGCGCGTTCAGATCGAAACCTGCATGGTTGGTATCAGCATGTTGTTCGGCCTGCTGGATCAGGACGACACGATGGTGGAAAGCCCCGAGGCCCATGACCTGATCGAAGGCCCCGGCCAGATCACGTTGCGTGATGTGACTTTCGGCTATCAAGGTGCCGTACCTGTAATTGAAGACATGAATATCACGTTCGAGGCCGGCAAGACTACCGCGCTCGTCGGTCAGTCCGGCGGTGGCAAGTCTACGATATTCGGGCTGATCATGCGGTTCTACGATCCCGATCAGGGCAGCGTCGAGATTGATGGCCAGGACCTGCGCGAGGTCAGCTTTGCGTCCCTGCGAAAAAAAATCTCTTATGTCGGTCAGGATACGTTTCTGTTTTCGACGTCGATCATGGACAACCTGCGCTGCTCGGCCCCTGACGCAACCGAGGAAGAGGTCATTGCCGCGGCCAAAGCCGCACATGCGCACGAGTTCATCATGGACCTGCCGGAAGGGTACGAAACGCAAGTCGGCGAAAACGGAACATTCCTGTCAGGTGGTCAGAAACAGCGAATTGCGATTGCACGCGCAATACTGAGAAATTCCGAGATCCTGCTTTTGGACGAGGCCACAAGCGCGCTGGACGCTGAATCGGAATCGCTTGTCAAAAAGGCTCTGGACACCCTGACAAAGGATGTAACCGTCGTCGTCATTGCGCACCGACTTTCGACTGTTCTGGAAGCGGATAAGATTATCGTGGTTCAGGATGGCTCGATCGTGGAACAGGGCAATCTGGACGAGTTGATGAAAAAGAACGGAGCCTTCCGCAACCTGTTCGATCAGCAATTCAAAAAACACGAACCCTCGGCGGAAGTGGCAGAGTAGCCCCTGCATTCGGTCTGGCACATGCCTCCCTTCTCCAGGCAAGACCTGTCCGGAAGAGGGGCGGAGTATTCTCATCACGCGCGTCCGTGCATCGAAATCATCAAGCCCAAGCCGCCCAAGGGATTTGGGCGGCTCGGGCCGCATCTTGGGAAGTAAACGGTCCGGTATTGCGCAAGGGTTCGAAGATGGCGGTCTTCGACGGTAGCGACACAAACATGTGGCTTGGTCGCCCACGTCGGCGCCTTGGCGGGGTGGTTCTCCCACAAGAAGTCAACGTCGCTTCTATCGAGGCCGCCCTGTTTGCCACTGCCTCACGCCACGCAAAAACCTACTTGCACTACAAGGGGTACAGACACGCGACCTGATGCGTTTCTCCGGCCAGTTCAGGCAATGTTGCCCTGCACTGATCGGTTGCCAGCCAACATCTTTGCGCAAAGGCGCAACCTTTTGGAATATTCATCGGCGATGGCAGTTCGCCCTCAAGCTTGATCCGTTCTTTTCGGGCCGTGGGGTCGGCCCGGGGCGTCGTGGACAGCAACGCCTTGGAATAGGGGTGGCGCGGCGCGGCGAACAGCTGTTCTTTGGGCGCCTTTTCAACAGCGCGCCCCAGATACATCACGATCACGTCGTCGGCAAAATGCCGGACCACGGAAAGATCATGCGAAATGAACAGATAGGCGAGGTCAAGCCGTTCCTGCAAATCCACAAGCAGGTTCAGGATCTGTGACTGGATCGAGACGTCCAGTGCCGAAACCGGTTCATCCAGAACGAGGACCCTGGGATTCAACATAAGCGCGCGTGCAATGGCGATACGCTGACGCTGCCCGCCAGAGAACATATGCGGATAGCGATCATAATGTTCGGGCCGCAATCCCACCATCTCGATCATGTCGCGCGCTTGTGTCTCGCGGTCTGCGGCGGACATGTCCGGACGATTGATGATCAGCGGTTCCTGCAAGATCTGGCCGATGCGTTGACGTGGATTCAGCGATCCAAACGGATCCTGGAACACGATTTGCACCGTTTCCCGCATCTTGCTCCACCGCGACGGGGTAATGTCGACACCGTCAATCGTCAGCCTGCCCGACGTCGGCTCTTCAATCATCGTGACCAATCGGGCCAATGTTGACTTGCCACAGCCGGACTCTCCGACGATGGCCAGAGTCTTTCCCGGTTTCAGTTCGAAATCCACCCCCGAAAGGGCCTTCACTGTCGCTGACTTGGACAGCAACCCGCCCTTCACCGTGTAAAACCGGGTCAGATCTTTCGCCTGAACGATGGGGTCGGTCATGCCAATTCTCCGGCCGCAATTTTTTCAACGTGGTGACAACGTGCCTTGCCGAAGGCCTCGGCTCGAGGGGTCGGCGGTATTTCCGCGCAAGTTGCATCAGCGAACCGGCATCGCGGGCTGAACAAGCACCCTGCGGGGCGATCGAATTGACCCGGCACAACGCCGGGAATCGTCGGAAGGATCTTGGAAGTCGCGCGCTCGGGCAAAGCGCTCAGCAGGGCCGATGTATAGGGATGACGCGGCATGCGGAACAAATCACACACGGGCTGCTCTTCGACTTTTTGTCCAGCATATTGCACCTGAACCCGTTCGGCGGTTTCGGCCACCACCCCCATGTCATGAGTGATCAGCACAAGGCCCATATCGTGTTCGTCCCGCAACCGAACCAGCAAGTCGAGTATCTGCGCCTGAATGGTGACATCCAGCGCGGTGGTCGGTTCGTCCGCAATCAGCAGCTTGGGCTTGCAGGCGATGGCCATCGCGATCATGACGCGCTGGTTCATGCCCCCTGACATCTGGTGTGGAAAGGTGTTCAGGCGGCTTTCCGGAGCCGGGATGCCGACCTGGTCGAACAGCTCAATCGCGCGCTGGTGGCGGTCCTTACGGTTCAAGCCAAGATGGATGCGCAGGGCCTCTTTGATCTGGAATCCCACCGTGAAACAGGGGTTCAGCGACGACATCGGCTCCTGAAAGATCATCGCCATGTCCTTGCCGATGATCTTGCGGCGCTCACGGGCCGAAAGCCCGGCCAGATCCACCCCCTCAAAGCGCATCTCGTCAGCGGTGATCGTCGCGGTCCAGGGCAACAACCCCATCAGCGCCAGCATCGACACCGACTTGCCCGAGCCGCTTTCGCCGACGATGGCCATCAGCTCGCCCCTGTCGACCGACAGATCGACACCGTCCACGGCGCGGAACTTGCCCGAGGCCGTGGCGAATTCAACAGTCAGGTTGCGGATCTGCAAAAGGCTCATGCCATCAGCTCCGTTTCAGTTTCGGGTCAAGCGCATCACGCAGGCCATCACCCATCAGGTTGATGGCAAGAACGGTGACAAGAATCGCCAGACCGGGGAAGGTGACTACCCACCAGGCGCGCAGTATGAATTCGCGCGCTTCGGCCAGCATGGTGCCCCATTCCGGAGTGGGCGGCTGCGCGCCCATGCCCAGAAAGCCCAAGGCAGCTGCATCCAGGATCGCCGTCGAAAAGGACAGCGCCGCCTGTACGATGATGGGTGCCAGACAATTGGGCAGCACGGTGATGAACATCAGCCGTGACCTGCCAGCACCGGCCACACGCGCCGACGTGACATAATCCTTCTGACGTTCCGCCAGAACCGACGCGCGGGTCAGGCGCACGTAGTGGGGTTGGAAAACGATGGCGATGGCAATCATCGCGTTGGTCAGCGACGGGCCAAGGATGGCCACCAGCACCAGCGCCAACAGCAACGACGGGAAGGCCAGAACGATATCCATCACCCGCATGATCAGCGTATCGACCCATTTGGGGGCAAAGCCCGACAGCAGGCCAATCATCACGCCACCCGATACGGCCACACAGACGACGACGATTCCGACAAAGAAGGAATAGCGCGAGCCCATGATCAGGCGCGACAGCATGTCCCGACCCAGCGGATCGGTACCCAACGGGAAAGCCCAGCTTCCGCCCTCCTGCCATGCGGGCGGTTGCAGGATATGATCGCGGAACTGTTCGGTTGGGTCATAGGGGGCCAGAAGGGGCGCAAAGGCTGCACAAAACACAAAGGCTGCAAAAACCCAAAGCCCGATGACAGCGCCACGGTTTTCACTGAAGTAGTACCAGAACTCGCGCAGGGCGCTGGGGCGGTCTTCCGTTCTGGGCGGGGTTGAGGATAGTTCGGCCATCACCGCCTCCGAATTTTGGGGTTGATGATGCCATAAAGGACATCGACCAGCAGGTTCACCAGCATCACGATCACCGCGATCATCAGCAATCCGCCCTGAACAACCGGGTAGTCACGGCGAAAGATGCTGTCGACCATCCACTTTCCTATGCCCGGCCAACTGAAGATGGTTTCGGTCAGGATGGCTCCTGCCAGCAATGTGCCCACCGACAGGCCGATCACCGTAACAACCGGAATCAAAGCGTTTCGCAGCGCGTGCAATCCATTGATCCGCGTTGGTGACAAACCCTTGGCGCGCGCGGTGCGGATGTAATCTTCGCCCAGAACTTCCAGCATCGCCGACCGGGTCTGGCGTGCGATGACCGCCAGCGGAATCGTTCCCAGCACAATCGTCGGCAGGATCAGATGGCGCACGGCTGATCCGAATGCTCCTTCCTGACCCGACAGCAGGCTGTCGATCAGCATGAAGCCCGTGACGCTGGGAAAGTAATACAACAGGTCGATCCGGCCCGAGACCGGCGTCCAGCCCAGATTGCCCGAGAATATGATGATCAACAGCAGCGCCCACCAGAAGATGGGCATCGAGTACCCGACCAGCGCCGAGGACATCAGCGCCCGGTCAAAGAACTTCCCTCGGTTCACCGCCGCGATCACACCCGCGGGCAGACCCAGCGCAACGGCAAAGATCATGGCGCACAGGGACAACTCCAGCGTTGCGGGGAACAGCGAAAAGAACTCATCCCATACGGGTTTCCTAGTGACAAAGCTTTCGCCCAGATCACCTTGAAGCACGCCGGTGAGGTAATCCCAATACTGCTGCAACACCGGCTTGTCGAAACCCAGCTTTTCGACCATTTCCTGATAACGTTCTTCCGTCATGCCGCGTTCACCGGCCATCACGATGATCGGATCGCCGGGCAGCACCCGGATGAACATGAACGAAATCAGCGTCACGCCCAGAAATGTCGGAACAAACAGGCCAAGACGGGTGAGGAAATAGCCAAGCATCAGCGACCTATGATTGTAAGTTCTTTGGGAAAGCGGGTCAGTGACCGACAGCCATCCCCGGTGACAAGAACATCATCTTCTATGCGAACGCCGAACTTGTCCAATGCATACAGACCGGGTTCGTTGGTCCAGACCATGCCCGGCAGGATTTTCTGGCTGTTGCCGCGCATGATATACGGCGCCTCATGCACATCCCGGCCCAGACCGTGACCTGTCTTGGTCCGGATACGATCGGCAAAGGGCGAGGCCTCAAGCACGCCTGTGACGGCGTCGTCGATGTCATGCGCTGTCACGCCGGGGCGGCAGGCTTCGAACCCGGCTTTGTTGGCGCGCAAAACCGTGTCGTAGACATCCCGGCCTTCGTCCGGGACATCCTGAACGAAAAAAGTTCGCGTGATGTCGGCCGCAAAACCATGTTTTCGAGCGCCAAAGTCGAACAGCAAGGCATCGCCTACTTTGATCCGGTAGTCGGCGCGCGCCTTGCCGTGCGGTCGTGCCGAGTTGTCCCCCGCAGCCACGATGGGGGAAAAGGCCAGCGACTCGGCGCCTTCCGCAAAAAGCGACTGTATCAGCGCCTGCTCGATCTGTTTTTCGCTCCGACCTGTGCGAACACCTGCGATCACACGCTCCAACGCGCGTTCCGAAATATCGATGGCCGCTTGCAGCGCGGCGATGTCTTCTTCGGTTTTGATGATGCGAAGGCCTGAGATTTCGCGTTCGCCGTCCACAATCTGCAGATCCGGAATTGCGCGGGTAAACGCGTCTGACACGAAAAACCGCATCACCTGACCTTCGACGGCCAACGATCTGATAGGACTATGCGCTGCCAGCGCGGAAAAGGCGCTGTCATAGCCGGTCTGATCGCGCCAGTCGAACACGGCACCCTCAAATCCGACCAGATCCCATGAAGCGAGTTCCAGATTGGGCACGATCGCCGCCGGATCACCCTGGGCCGGAATCACCACGACAAAAGGGCGCTCGTGGCTCATGAAGGATTTGCCCAATGCGCGGGTGAAATTCGGACCCGGCACCAGGGCCACTGCGTCCACTGACATATCCATTGCCAATTGGCGGTATTCGGACAAATCCGGCATTCTGCCCGACCTCCTCAATAAGAAAGCCGGAGCCACCACTCTGGTGGCTCCGGTTTGTGAGTGGTGGTTTATTCGACGCTCACACCATAGAAGATGTGACCGCCCAGAGGGTGCACCTTATAGCCTTGCACCTTGTTGCTCATGGGCATGTAAACAACCGAATGCGCGATGGTTGCCCACGGAGCCTGCTCCTTGAACACAACCTGCGCTTCTTCATACAGTTTGGTCCGCTCGGCCTGATCCGTGCTTTGCTTGGCCTTCAGGATCAGGTCTTCGAATGGCTGATGGCACCATTGCGCCCGGTTGGATGCTTCGACACCGTCACAGCCCAGCAATACCGCCAGGAAGTTGTCCGGGTCGCCATTGTCCCCGGTCCAGCCCAGCAGAACAGCACCGTCCCGGTTCAGTTCTTTCGAGCGAGACAGGTATTCACCCCATTCGTATGAGACGATTTCGACGCCCACACCGATCTTGGCGAAATCCGCCTGGATCAATTCGGCCATGCGACGGGCATTGGGGTTGTAGGGGCGCTGGACGGGCATGGCCCAGATTTTCATCGACAGGTCCGAAACACCTTCGGCCTCAAGCATCGCCTTGGCCGCTTCGGGATCATAGGGATCGTCCACAATGGCGTCGTTGTAGCCCCACATGGTAGGCGGGATCGGGTTCTTGGCCACCTGGCCCGAGCCCTGGAAGACCACGTCGATGATCGCCTGCTTGTCGATCGCCATGTTCAGCGCTTTGCGCACCTTCGGATTGTCGAATGGCGCCATGGTGGTGTTGTAGGCCAGATAACCAACGTTCAAGCCCTCTTGTTCCAGCATATTGATGTCCGGATCATCCTTCATTGCCTGAATGTCGGCAGGGTTCGGATAGGGCATCACATGACATTCGCCTGCTTTCAGCTTTTGATAGCGCACAGACGCATCCGGCGTGATGGCAAAGATCAGGTTTTCGACCTGCGCCGGGTCTTTCCAGTACGCATCATTGGCCGCGTATCGGATCACCGCGTCTTTTTGATAAGCCACGAACGAGAAAGGTCCGGTGCCGATGGGTGCCGTATTCAGTTTTTCCGGCGTACCGGCTTCCATCATTGCCGCAGCGTATTCCGCCGACACGATCGAGGCAAAGTCCATCGCCATATTGGCGACAAATGGCGCTTCGGGCTTGGACAGAGTAAATTTCACTGTGTAGTCGTCGATCTTTTCGATGGACTCGACCAGATCAGGCATCCCCATACCCTGAAAATATTCCCAGGTTCCGCCTGACACTTGATGATAAGGGTGGTTTTCGTCTTTCTGACGCATGAAGGTAAAAATCACGTCATCCGCGTTGAAGTCGCGGGTCGGAGTGAACGCGTCGTTCGAGTGGAACTTGACGCCCTGGCGCAGCTTGAAAGTGTATTCCAGACCATCATCGCTGGCCTCGACACTTTCGGCCAGGCCGGGGACCACATTGGTCGTGCCCGTTTCAAATTCAAGCAACCGATTGTAGATCGGATGAGAAGACGCATCAAAGGTCGTCCCTGCGGTGTACAGCGCAGGATCGAACCCTTCAGGCGATCCTTCGGAACAATATACAAGTGTATTTGCCTGCGCCACGGCACCCGTCAGGGCGATCGCAGTGGTTGCGGCCAGAAGTTTGAGGTTCATGATTTTCTCCCAGAAAAGGACTTATAAAGACAATCGCATGGCTCTTTGTCGCCAGAGCATTCAGTGACAGCACAGGTCGTCGCGATCTCTATGTCTAATGTATCCAAAATACAAAATCTAATGTCAACAGTGTCTTTCTGCGGATATCTTTGAAGACTCTTTCTGTCATTGCACCCTGATTTCCGGAATTCATTCTCATCTTCGCTGCGAAAACGATACGACGGCCAGAATCCCCCTTCCGCGCACTCAGACCTTGCTGTTCACGGGTGCGGATTGCATGCTCGCATGGCCTGCACGCTCACGTCTTGTCCGTATGCGTAACCGCACGCCAATCCCCCGAGGGAGGGTTGGTCAAAAGTTTCGTTGCGCGCAACTTCATGGCGACGGACACAGGGTCCCCGCCCCGTATTTTGTCCGCGACCTCAAACGCAGCTATCGCCTGCTCGAACCGGCCGGAACGGTAATGCGCAAGGCCTTGTTCATAGGTCTCGATCCAATCAAGGGAACCTTCAAAACCGTCGGCCATCGCAATCAGCTCATAGACCACCAGTTCCTCGGTCCGGCCAAAGACCGCGAGCGTGTCCAGCTCTCGGACGACAATTGCGTCGCCTGCTTCGCGCCGGGTCTCGGGGCCGATCAGAATACGCGTGCCATACTCCTTGTTGGCCCCTTCCAATCGGCTGGCCACATTCACGACGTCACCGATCGCCGTGTAGTTCAACCGCTGCTCTGACCCAATGTTGCCAACCAGAGCTTCACCGCTGTTCAACCCGATCCTGACACGCAGGGAATTTCCGGCCTCGTCTTTGATGCCCGCATCTTCCACGGTCGCGACAAGATCCAGTGCCGCGCGGCAGGCATTTTCGGCATGTAGCGCATCCTTGCGAGGTGCCCCCCAGATCGCCATGACCGCGTCACCCATGAACTTGTCGATCGTCCCGTCATAGCGCGCGACGGCTGCTGCGGCCGCAGAGAAAAAAGGCTCCATCAACTGGATGATTTTGGGGCCGAGTTTTTCCGACAACCCGGTGAATCCGGTCACATCGCAAAACAATACGGATATCTGCTTCATGTCGCCACCGGGCTGCGTTTTGATTCCCTCGGCGACCAGCATCTTCACAAGATCGGTCGGCACGTATTTTCGGAACGCGGACAATCCTGCTGCCATGCTGGCAGTTGCCGCAGACAGATTGGCAAGCTCGGACAGTTTTGAAGGCCGGCGTGGAATGCGTTCGACGTCAAAGCGTTCGATCTTGCTCAGATCCTCGGCAATGCGCGCCAAAGGATTGGCCACAATTCGACGGATCAACCAGATCGCCAAAGCGGTTGAGACGATCACGACCCCGATCAGGATATAGATCAGGTCTATCAAGGCTGCATCGATGCCAGACAAAAAGGCCGCCTCAGGAATGACCGTAGCGACGCGCCACCCGTAAAAACCCAAAGGTGTCAGGGCCACCGCATAAGGGACGCCATCGATCACCACGCGCTTCGTCGAACTGCCCGCAGTATTGCCATCCGGGTCGCCCAACAGTTTTTCCCCCGAGATCTTGGCAACCTCGTACAGCTCACCCTCGCCCATGCGCGCCGGTGTAACTTCGTCCGCTTTTGCATCGGGAACAGCAATTACTTTGCCATCGGCATCCAGAATAAAGGCGGCTCCGAATTCGCCGGGCTCGAGCGTCGCCAGAAAGCGTGACAAACGGTCGGTTTCGATTGCGACCGCAAGGACACCCTGCCGTGCCCGGTTGACATCGATCGGCCCCGCAAATGCGTATACGGTTTTATCACTGCCCGGAAGATCGCGTGCTTCGATCCATCCCATCGTGTCCAGGGACATGAAATTGTTGAACCAGGCATGATCACGAGGATCATAGGAGGTCGGAACAAAGGTCCTTTCTTCGAACTGAATATCCCCGGGAATAAAAATGTATCGATCGGTCCGCAAGTTCCGGTCGCGGATATCCTTGTCGATCTCTATCATCTCAAGCCCGCTGTCGCCCAACCGATGCGACGCGAAAAAGTTGCCATCCGGCCAGCCGAAGAAAATCCAGGAAATATTCGGCTGCGCCTGCAACTGAGACAGAAAGACGAACTCTCGTTTATCGGCCTGCCGTGTTGCGATGACATTCTGTACAAAGATCGTGCGTACCGCCGACCATGCGGCTTCGGCGGATCTGAGGGTTGCCCCGACTTCGATGCGGACCGCGTTTGCAATCTGGCTGTTGATCTCAGCGGCAAGCATGCGGCTGTTGTCACGCGCGGTCGTCCACCACAGCGAATGAACAACGAAGGTCGACACGCCGATGGATACGGCGACCAGCATAGATACAGCAATGCCGACACTGAACCGCATGAAAACCCCGAAAAGAATGTCCTGTACCACAGTATTCGGTTGAGATCGCAAGAAGAGCAAAGCTTAGTTTGCTCCTACCCCGAAAAATCACGCAACTGTTAAGCACATGTGTATGCCGCGACCGAAATCCACGGCACCTGGTCACTTGCCGATGCCCAGAGGACAGACCTTGCGCGTGGCGGAAATCAACTGCCCTTGGGTCCGGATTTGCGACGTTTTGGAACTGCGTTGCCACCCTTGGCGGATTTGACGGCCGCCGCGCGTGCTCGATTCTTCTTGCTGTTTGGCTTGCCCTTTGGCGGCGGCGGACCTTTCGGCGCGTCTCCGGCTGGTTTGGAGCGACCTCTCCTTTGCTCGACACTGCCGGGCTTGCGCTTTTTCGGTTTTGCGCCCGAAGCGCTGAACTGGCTTTTTGCGTCGTCATCCGACGCTCGGCGGGTTTCGGTCGCGGGCACGGTCTGGGCAGGCTGAACCTCGGGCTTGGATTGGCGGCGGTGGGCTTTCCGCTCAGCCGGAGAGTTTTCCTTTTTGTGTCCCGTAGGTCTGCCTTTGAACTTTCTTTTGAGACCGGACCGACCGGTTGACGACAGGTCCGGTGCTTTGTCCAACCGCACAAGGTCTTTGGTTTCTTCGATTTTCATCTCT
This sequence comes from Ruegeria sp. THAF33, assembly GCF_009363615.1. Classification (NCBI taxonomy): domain Bacteria; kingdom Pseudomonadati; phylum Pseudomonadota; class Alphaproteobacteria; order Rhodobacterales; family Roseobacteraceae; genus Ruegeria; species Ruegeria sp. THAF33. The sequence continues at coordinate 749,948 of NZ_CP045385.1, forward strand.
GGACCAATGGCGGTCAGAAAGCGGTCGACACTGGCTTCACTGATTTCGAAATAAGTTACGTCCTCGGCAATCCGGATGGCACCGATGTCGTCTTTTGTCAGACCACCCGCCTTACAGATCATCGGCAGCATATGACGGGGGGACGCATTCTGATTGTGCCCTTCGGACAATGAAAACCAGACGCCTGGCCCAAAAGATGCGCGTGGCTTTGGGGCGTTCTGATCGACCGCCGACAGCTCTTCCGGGGCGGAATGGCGCAGTTTGTATTGCCTCAGGTAAGCGGCTGCAATTTGTTCGGGCGTGAAGCGAGCAATCAGTTTTTCAACAGACGGGCGTTCGCTTTCCGTGACCTCGACCTGCCAGTCCTCTGATGCCAGCATCCGAGCCTGATCACGCTCGTTCACCTCATCGGCAGACGGGGCCGATCCCCATTCCGCTGTCAGCTTGGCAAATTTCAGAATGCGCTCTGCCTTTTTGCGCGATGATGGCGCGACGATCAGGGCACTGACGCCCTTGCGCCCAGCGCGACCCGTGCGGCCAGACCGGTGCAGCAGTGTTTCATGGCTGTTGGGCAGTTCGGCATGGACCACCAGATCAAGGTTGGGCAGATCGATGCCGCGGGCCGCAACATCGGTTGCGACACAGACCCGGGCCCGTCCATCGCGCATGGCCTGCAACGCGTTGGATCGTTCGCTCTGGGTCAGCTCACCTGACAGGGCCACGACAGAAAACCCCCGGTTCGACAGGCGCGCGGTCAGGCGCGAAACCATTGCTCGGGTGTTGCAGAAAACGATGGCATTGGGGGCCTCGTAATATCGCAGCACATTGATTATCGCGTTTTCACCATCACGCGGCGCCACCGTCATGGCCCGATACTCGATATCCGCATGCTGGGTCTGTTCGCCGACCGTGCTCACACGTTCCGCGTCGCGCTGGTACCGCTTGGCCAGATTGGCAATTGCGCGTGGCACAGTGGCAGAAAACAACAAGGTCTGACGATCCGCGGGTGTTTCATCAAGGATGAACTCAAGATCCTCGCGGAACCCCAGATCCAGCATTTCATCCGCTTCGTCCAGGACAACTGCTCGGATAGCTGTCAGATCGATTGACCCTCGATTGATATGGTCGCGAAGTCGTCCCGGAGTGGCCACAACGATATGGGCGCCTCGGGCCAACGCGCGACGTTCATCCCGAATGTCCATGCCCCCGACGCACGAGGCCAGAAACGCTCCCGCTCCGGAATACAACCAGCCGAGTTCCCGTTTCACCTGAAGTGCCAGCTCGCGGGTCGGTGCGACAACCAGCGCCAACGGTGCTTCGGGTTTGCCGAGCGTTTCTTCATCGCCCAGCACCCTGTGCGCTATCGCCAGACCAAACCCAATGGTCTTCCCTGATCCGGTCTGGGCCGACACCAGCATGTCGCGCCCTTCCAGCTCGGGTAGGGTGACGGCTCGCTGAACTTGGGTCAATGTATCATAGCCCTTGCGCGCTAGCGAATCTGCAATGGTTTGTTTCACGGTGGTGGTTCTTTGTATCGGCCAGGTGATAGGCGCTGTGCGGAATTGCGATCAGCGGATCATCCAAGTGTAAAGACAGCCCCATACCGGCTGCCACCCCGGTTGTATAGACGGGAAAACGGGCATTTTCGCCGAAAAGCTTCCCATAAGGGAACACCCTGACAGGTCGGACCCTGACGCAACCGTCAGGGCCGGGCCGCGTCAAACCTGGGTCAACGCGGGTACAGAATTCAACATCTTGCCGGCAGATGCCTGCCGTTGGGCGTCGGAGACACGCACCGGGCACGCATAATCGCGCCGATCATTTCGATGACATGACCGTCGTCGATGCGACATGGGTCAAACAAGAGCCCGAGCGGGATCGTTCCTGATCTTGTTGACCCAATCTCAAGCCCCTGTTGCCCGATGAAGTACTCTGCCACGGGTCAAACCATTCACTTTTTCGATGATGGCATCGGCATCAATGCAGTGGTGGCGATAGAGATCACCGATCGTTCCTGTCTGGCCAAAATGTTCGACCCCCATCGGAATGGTCTGATGACCGCGCACAGCGCCCAGCCACGACAATGTTGCAGGATGCCCGTCAATCACGGTGACCAGATTGCAGTGCGCTGGCAGACCAGACATCAGGGTTTCGATGTGGGATAGTGCGGCGGGGTTGCCGCGCGACCGCGCGCGTTGTGCAGCCGTCCAACCGGCATTCAGCCGATCCGCGGACGTCACGGCCAGAACGCCGACATCGCGCCGGCCCTCGCCGATGATACCGGCGGCCTTGATTGCCTCAGGCGCGACAGCACCTTGATAGGCGATTACAACTTCGCAATTGGGCCCCGGTTTTCGCAACCAATAGGCCCCGTCAATGGCACCCTGCCGAAACTCGTCATCCACGCGTTTGCCGGGCTGCTCAATCGGGTTGGTCGTCAGACGCAAATAGACGGAACCGCCGGTTTCATCGCGCAGCCATGTGCGCTCGTCCGGTTGTCCTTCACCGTCGCGTTGCAGATAGTCGAAGGCCCATTCCATGATCACCGCCAGTTCATCAGCAAAGGCGGGTTCAAATGCAGCCAGCCCGTCCTGGCTCATCCCGATCAGCGGTGTGCCGACGGATTGATGCGCTCCGCCTTCAGGTGCCAGTGTCACGCCCGACGGCGTACCAACGAGAATAAAGCGTGCATCCTGATAGCAGGCATAGTTCAGCGCATCGAGGCCGCGACTGACAAAGGGGTCATAGACGGTGCCGATCGGGATCAAACGTTTGCCAAACAGGGAATGCGACAGACCCGCCGCTCCCAGAAGCAGCATCAGGTTCATTTCGGCGATCCCAAGCTCGATATGCTGCCCTTCCGGCGTGAATTCCCATTTCGCCGTCGAAGGGATCCGATGTTCTATGAAGGCATCGGCTTGCGTGGATCGGGCAAACAGCTTGCGCCTGTTCACCCAAGGCCCCAGGTTAGTCGTGCCGGTGACATCCGGAGAGGTTGTCACGATGCGTTCGGTCAACGGGCCATCACCTTTTGACAGATCGTCAAGGATCTTGCCAAACGCCATCTGGGTCGAGATTTCACGGCTGGTGTCGACCTCGATCCTTGGCATGTCCAGCTTGTCATCGAAATAGCGGCGCGGACCCTTGGCAAAGAACGGTGCCCTGGCCAGAAAATCCTTGAATGCGGCGGGGTCCTGTACTGTCGCAAGCGGCTCCCATTCCTCGCCGTCTGGCACGCCCATATGCGACTGCCACGCGGCGAACTGGCTGTTGTTCATCAGCCCGCCCTGATTGTCCTTGTGACCTGCGATGGGGGTGCCCCACCCTTTGACGGTGTAGGCCAGGAAACAGGTCGGGCGATCATGATCAATGGCGGCAAATGTCCGGGCCATGGTCTCGACGCAATTGCCGCCAAGGTTTTCCATCAGCGCCGCCAGCTCTGCATCCGTCCGCCGTTCAATCAGAGCGGTCACATCCCCCTGATCCCCCAGATCGTCCATCAGGCGCTGCCGCCAGACTGCGCCCCCCATGAAGGTCAAAGCCGAATAATCCTGGTTGGGGCACGCATCGATCCAGTCGCGCAGGCGATCGCCACCCGGTTCTTCAAAGGCCGCGCGTTGCAGAACCCCATATTTCACGCGCACGACATCCCAACCGAACGCATCGAAGATCTTTTCAATCCGTTCGAACAGACCTTCGCGGACGATACCATCCAGGGATTGCCGGTTGTAATCAACGATCCACCACGTATTGCGCAGGTCATTCTTCCAGCCTTCCTGCAAAGCCTCGTAAACATTGCCTTCGTCCAGTTCTGCGTCGCCTACAAGGGCCACCATCCGCCCCATCGGAGCATCCGAGCCCCAGCTTTTGGCCTTGATGTAATCCTGAATGATCGAAGCAAACGAGGTGATCGCGACACCCAAACCCACAGACCCGGTGGAAAAATCAACGTCGTCGATATCCTTGGTCCGGCTGGGATAGCTTTGCACACCGCCAAAACCACGGAAGTTTTCCATCTTCTCGCGCGTTTGATTGCCCATAAGATACTGCATCGCATGGAAAACCGGCGAGGCATGGGGTTTGACAGCCACCCGGTCTTCAGGGCGCAGGGCCGAAAAATAGAGCGCGGTCATGATCGACACCATCGAAGCAGACGACGCCTGATGGCCACCAACCTTGATCCCATCCACCTTTGGCCGGATGTGGTTGGCATAGTGGATCATCCAATGTGACAACCATAGCAGACGTTGTTCAACGATCTTCAACTGGGTGGGATCAATGTGCATGGCGGTCTCCGGGTTCAGGCGGCGTTGCGGGCAGGATAAGGCAAAGCTTGCTCCAGGTCTGCGAGGATATCTTCGACATCCTCAAGCCCGACGGACAAACGGATCAAACCATCGCTGATCCCATGCTCGGCCCGTTCTTCCGGGGTATAGGTCGAATGCGTCATGGATGCAGGGTGCTGGATCAGCGTTTCGGCATCGCCCAAAGACACCGCGCGCTGGATCATGTTCAGACGATTCATGAATTCGATCCCACCGGACAGGCCGGACTTGATCTCGAACGCGATCATGGCGCCGGGTTGGGACATTTGCCGCTGCGCGACATCATGCTGGGCAAAGCTTCTCAGCCCAGGAAAGTAAACCTCGCCGACGGCGGGATGGGCCTCGAGGAAATCAGCGACGACCCCGGCGGACGCGCAATGACGATCCAGACGCAGGTTCAGTGTTTTCAGGCCACGCAGGATCAGCATCGCGTTGAAAGGGGCCATGACCGCACCGGTCATATCCTTCATTCCGACCAGGCGGATTTCGGCGATCTGTTCGGCGGTGCCGACAACCAGACCAGCGACCACATCGCCATGCCCGCCGAGATACTTGGTGGCAGAATGCAGAACGATATCCGCCCCGTGCTCGATCGGGCGGGTCAGATAGGGGCTGGCATAGGTGTTGTCGACGACAACCGTTGCACCGACCGAATGCGCGATCTCGGCGCTGGCGGAGATGTCCACCAAGCGCATGTTCGGATTGGCCGGCGTTTCGAAATAGACAACGCGGGTTTTGTCGGAAACGGCGGCTTTCAGGTTCTCTGGGTCTGTCATGTCGACATGGGTGATTGTGACCCCCCATTTTGCCAGTCCGTGGCGCATGAAGGCGAAGGTGCAGCCATAGAGCGTTTTGTCCACGATGACTTCGTCCCCCGGCGACAGCAGGGTCCAAAGCACTGCCGTGATCGCCCCCATGCCGCTGGAAAGGGCCAGTCCGGCCTCGGCCCCTTCAAGCACGGCAATGCGTTGTTCCAGAAGGTCACATGTGGGGTTCGAAATACGGCTGTAGATATGACCTGCGCGTTCACCGGCAAACATCTCTCCACCGGCCTCAGCGGTTTCAAAGGCAAACGTGGACGTCAAATGCAGCGGTGGGGTAAGGGCGCCGTCATTTTCCAAAGGGTTGTAAGCGTGGTGAATGGCGCGGGTGGCAAATCCGGTTGAACGAGTCATTGCAAGCTCCTGTTTCAAGCTGGCGACAGTTTGCACCTTTACTTTGGGCTTTTGCTTGCAAATAATACCAAGACCGCGATCCATATTGGCAGATTCTGCCAAGTTTAAGGTTGAAATGGACGAAAAAGACAGACAAATCATTCGGGCGTTGCAAAAGGACGGGCGCATGACGAACCAGGACCTTGCCGACGAGGTGAACCTGTCTCCGTCGCCCTGTCTGCGCCGGGTCAAGAACCTCGAAGCGCGCGGGATCATAAAGGGTTACAGCGCAGATGTGGACGCCACCGCATACGGCATAGGCATTACCGTTTTTGTGCGGATCCGATTGGAGCGGCACAATGAAACGGACGTTCAGAATTTCGAAAAACGCGTTCGGATGATCGACGAAGTTCTTGAATGCCACGTGCTAACCGGGGCGATGGACTACCAATTGCGGGTGTTGGTATCGGATCTCGAGGCATATGAAGAATTCATTCGAAACAGAATTCATCCGATCGGTGGGATTGCTTCGATCGACACCAGCTTTGTTTATGGAACGGTAAAGAAGACCGCCGTTTTTCCACCCTGATGGAACGCCCGGCCAATCTGCAAACTCAGGTTGAGGTGCATGTTCAACGGGCGCGGGGATCAGGAGTCACAGCCGACAAATGACGATGGCAACGCGGGCGAGAGGACCTTTGAGCCTCGGTCGCACAGGGTTGCGACGCGCCGCCAGCCCTTGATCCTGTCGAACAAGATCTTGACGCGATTGCGCCGCTTGGCGTGCTTTGCAGGCAACCAGCACTGTTTGCGACCCTGGTTTCTGGCACGTATCCCGAAGATCAGACATGTTCACCGCTCGTTTTTTTCGAACCGTGAACACGCTGACCTGCCAAGTTCAATGGGGTCCGGGCCTAGTAGGCGACCATCGTCAAAAGCTCATATTCCGCAACCATTTCATCATCCTGCTGGGTCAGGGTGACATGCCAGCGGACTTCGCCGTATTCCTCGTTCCGTTTAGTCTTGGCCTTGACCGTCAACCGCACCTTGATGGTATCACCCGCCTCGACGGGCTTCATGAATCGCAACCCGTCAAGACCCGTGTTTGCCAGAACCGGGCCTTCGTTCGGTTCAACAAACAATCCGGCTGCAAATGACAAAAGCAGATACCCATGGGCCACACGGCCCGGGAAGAACGGGTTCCGTTCCGCCGCTGCCTGATCCATATGCGCATAGAACGTATCGCCGGTGAAATTGGCAAAGTGTTCGATGTCTTCCATCGTGATTGTACGGGGCGCCGTGTGGAGGGTCTCGCCAATCGCCAGCTCGTGGAACCGGCGCGTGAACGGATGGGCTGGCCCTTCGACCTCGTTCGCGCCGGGAACCCATTTGTTCCCGATCGCGGTCAGCAGATCGGGCGATCCCTGAATGGCTGTCCTCTGCATGTAATGCTTCACGCCACGCACACCGCCCATCTCCTCGCCGCCACCAGCGCGTCCGGGGCCGCCGTGAACCATATGCGGCAGAGGAGAGCCGTGGCCGGTGGATTCCTTCATCGAGTCGCGATTGTTGAAATACAGCCGCCCGTGATAGGCCCCGGCCCCCAGGGCAACGTGCCGCGCCACATCCGCGTCACGGGTTATGACCGACGCCACCAGCGACCCCTGCCCGCGATTTGCCAGTTCGATCGCATGGTCAAGATCGCGATACCCCATCACCGTGCTGACCGGGCCAAAAGCCTCGGTGTCATGGACGCGTCGGGCCGCATCCGGATTGGCACAGTGGTACAACATCGGCGGCAAGAACGCGCCTTTCTCGGCATCTGCTCCATCAACCTCAAAATCGTCAGGGTTGCCGAAAACGCGCTCGGCTTCCTGCCCGATGATTGCCGCCTTTTCCAGAACATCACGTTTCTGACCGTTCGAGACCAGCGCGCCCATGCGTGTGGTTTCCAGCCGTGGGTCGCCGATAACCGTTTTTGCCAACCGCGCGGACAGGGCTTCGATCACCGCCTGCACCTGAGGCTCTGGGGCAATGATCCGGCGGATCGCCGTACATTTCTGCCCGGCCTTCGTGGTCATCTCGCGCTGGACTTCTTTGACGAAAAGATCGAATTCCGGCGTTCCAGGCTCGGCATCAGGGCCTAGGATGGAGCAGTTCAGACTGTCCTGCTCGGCTACGAAACGAACAGAATTCTCCAGAATCACCGGGTTGGAACGCAGTTTCGACGCCGTTTCCGCGGATCCGGTGAAACTGACCACGTCCTGCATGGTCAGACGGTCCAGCATATCGCCCAGACCACCCGAAACCAGCTGCAACGCGCCCGCAGGCAAAATGCCGGAGTCCAGCATCAGCCGGACGCATAGTTCGGTGACGTAGCACGAGTTCGTCGCCGGCTTTACGATGGCCGGAACGCCTGCCAGAAGCGTTGGAGCCAGCTTTTCCAACATCCCCCACACAGGAAAGTTGAACGCGTTGATGTGAACCGCCACCCCATGCAACGGGGTGCAGATATGCTGCCCCAGAAAAGTGCCATTGCGCGACAACTGCTCGACCTCACCGTCCAGATAGACATGTCCGTCCGGCATCTCGCGGCGACCTTTCGAAGCGAAGACGAACATCGTGCCGATACCACCGTCTATGTCGATCAAGTGGTCGGACTGGGTCGCACCTGTGCTGAAAGACAGGTCATACATTGCCTGTTTGTGCTGACCCAAATGAACGGACAACGCCTTGAGCATCTTGGCCCGCTCGTGGAACGTCATCTGCCGCAGCGCCGGCCCGCCCACATTGCGCGCATAGTCCAGCATCCCCTGCACATCCAACGCGCTATTGCCGGCCGTGGCGATCACCTCGCCGGTGACCGCGCTTGTAATATTGCGGGCACCCGCACCGGGCGAAACCCATTCACCGGCCGCGAAGCTGGAAATCTGTTGGATTGTCATGAGCGTCTCCTCATTTGTTGTGTGAACTTCGCGCGGCCATATGCCCGTCTCACGAAATCATAATATAAACCGATCGGTCGGTCAATAAATTGGCGAATTGGCAACCCAAACCTCACATCTCAGACTTGCGCTGGCAGTCGCGCGAAACCCCGAAACCGGATGCGGCCGCCGCGTTCGGCGCCGTCAGTGATGCGATAGGTCGGGAATCGCGCCAGAAACCGTCCGACGGCCACGCGACCCTCCATACGCGCCAAGGTTAGGCCGACGCAGGTATGGGGCCCTCCGGCAAACGCGTGATGCTTGTTGGGACGTCGATCCAATACAACCTCATCAGGTTGTGCAAACTGCCGCGGATCGCGATTGGCCGCGCCGATACACAGGTGAATGTCCGTACCTGCCGGAATGGTCTGACCATGGAACATTACATCTTCGGTGGTCAGACGATTGCCAAACTGATTTGGGCTTTCCAGCCGCAGAAACTCGTCCACTGCCGTGTTGATCAGATCCGGATTGGCCAGAAGCTCGGCCCGTTTGTCGCGGTGCCGTTCCAACAGTTCCAATGCGTTGCCGATCAGGTTGGTGGTGGTCTCGTGCCCTGCATTCAGAATGAAGATGCAGTTCTGGTACAGCTCGACCTCGGTCAAGCCACCATCGGTGTCATCCTGCATCAAACGTGTCAGGACATCCGTCGCAGGATCTCCGGGATTGGCCCGGCGATCTTCTATGACATGCCGAAGATAGTCCTTGAAATCATATACCGACCGGTTGCCCCACTCTTCCTGCTCGGGCGTCAATTGAGGTTCCAAAGCGCCCAGAATAGCCAAAGACCAATCCCGCAAAGGGCCACGTTCCGATCTGGGAATGCCAAGCAGGTTGCCGATGATCTCGATCGGGATGGCACCGGCGAAATCCTCGATCAACTCTACCGAGCGCTTGGCCTGCATCTCGTCCAGCAGCCCATCGACAAGTTCAATCAGGCCCGGTTCCATCTGCGCCAGCGCCCGTGGGTTCATCGCACCGACCATGACCTTGCGGACGCGGGTATGCAGGGGCGGATCGTTGAACACAAGGCTGGTGGTATGGTGTTCGTACAGCGGGCTGTCGATACCGTATTTGGGGCCGAAAACCGCCTTTTTATCCGATATGAAACGCTCGGTATCCCGGTATACCAGATCCAGGTCGTCATATCGCGACAGGACCACCGAACCATCGGGCTGCCAGCAGACGGGCGTGTCTTCGCGCAACGCGGCGTAGGTTGGATAGGGATCCGCATGAAACCCGTCCGGAAGCGCAGTCAGAGAAAACATCAGTGACCCATCGCTCCCATTTGTTCGGGAAGGACCAGAACCAGCCACGGCACCAGAACGATCAGAGCCAGACGGAAGATGTCTGCCACCCAGAACGGTGTGACCCCCTTGAAGATTGTTCCGGTCGATACGTCCCCGACCACGCCTTTCAGAATGAACACGTTCAGACCTACGGGCGGGGTGATCAAACTGATCTCGGTCACGACGACGACAACAATGCCGAACCAGATCGGATCATATCCCAATGACGTGACCAGTGGGAAAAAAATCGGAACCGTCAGCAACAGCATCGACAGCGATTCAAAGACGCATCCCAGAATGATGTAGATCCCGAGGATCATCAGGATCACGACGAAGGGCTCCACCTCATATGCGGTGACCAGGGCGATCAACGCTTCGGGCAGACCGGCCAGGTTGATGAAATTCGAGAAGATCTGCGCCCCGATCAGAACCGAGAACAGCGCCGCTGCGGTGAAGCTGGTTTCCTTCAGCACTTCAAAGGTCGACCCAAGGGTCAGCCCGCCGCGCGACAATGCGATCAGGAATGCCCCCATCGCGCCCATACCGGCGGCTTCGGTCGGGCTGAAGGTCAGGTTCAGGGGGTAGAAATCGAACACTCCGTACAAGCCGCCGATCACCAGGAAGAACAGCAGCAACACCGCCCAGACCGAGCGCAGGGCCGACAGGCGTTCGCCCCAGCCGTGGCGTTCACCGGCGGGGCCGGCCTCGGGCCTGCGCCAAACGGTCCAGCGCACCGCGAACAGATAGAAGAGGATGCCAAGTACACCGGGGATGATGCCCGCAACGAAGAGTTTGCCGATCGATGTTTCGGTCAGCAGGCCGTAGATCACCAAAATGACCGACGGTGGGATCAGGATACCCAGCGTGCCCCCCGCTGCAATCGACGCGGTCGACAACTCATCCGAGTAGCGGTACCGGCGCATCTCGGGCATCGCGACTTTGGACATGGTCGCTGCCGTTGCCAGCGAGGAACCGCAAATGGCCGAAAAGCCGCCGCAGGCGGCAACCGTCGCCATGGCGATACCACCTCGGAAGTGGCCCAGGAAGGCGTTTGAGACCGCGTATAATTCGCGCGCGAGCCCGCCCTTGTTTACGAACAGACCCATGAGGATGAACAGTGGCACGACCGAAAGGCCATAGTCCTGTGCCGTGTCCGTAATCTGGCGACCCACCATCGACATGGCGGCCTTCAGCCCGCGCTCGGACAGGATGCTGCCACCGCGTTCATATGCGAACCCAAGCGTCCCCACGAGGCCCATCGCAAACACGATGGGCAAACGTACCAACACAAGAACCAAGACAAGGGCGAAACCGATCAGTGCGGCAGTCATCAGGCGTGCTCCGACAAGGTTTGGGGGGCAAAAATGTGCAAAAGACCGGTGATGACCATCGCAACGGCCGTTATTGCGGTGAAGGCGGCGATGAACCAGCCGACATAGAAGACGGGGATCGACAGGTATTCGGTGACATCCCCGTAATCCCGCGCACGTTCAGCCAGAACCCAAACGCGCTGAATCGGCCAGATCAGCATGATGCCGGACACCAGATAGACTATCGCATCGCGCGCCCTGCTCAGCCGCAGGCGGGAAAAAATTCCATCGGTCAGGTCAACGGCGATTTGCCCCTTCCCGGCCGAAATCATCGGCAAAACCGAGAACACAAGGATCGCCATCAGAATCCGCGTCAGTTCGGTTGCCGCCTCGATCGGAGCATTGAAGACTGAGCGCAGGATGACGTCAAAAAAGGTCATCACCATCAGGATGAACAGCGCCACACAGGCCAGCACCGTCGGAATGATACTGACGCGACGCGCGAAGGTCACGATAGATTGCATGATTGGCCCCCAACGGGTGAAGATGGCTGGCGGGTCAACCCCGCCAGCCCGGCTGCGTTACTGGGCAGCCATTTCGTTAACGATCATGTCATAAGCGGCTTGCGCATCAACACCGGTGCCATTGACTTCTTCGATGACCTTGGCACGCACATCGGTAGCGATCGCATTGAACTTTTCCAGATCTTCAGCAGAGGCTGCATTGATCGCGTTGCCCTCAGTCTGTTCGGTCGCTTCACGGCCGATCGCGTCGATCTCATCCCAGATTTTACCGATTTCGCGGCTCAGCGGTTCGCCGAAGACCTGTTCTTCCAAAGCGGCCTGCACATCGGCGGGAAGATCCGCAAAAGTGTCTTCGTTCATGATGAACGCAAATGACCCGCGATACAGGCCACCCGGAACTTCATATACGTTTTGCGCCACTTCGGTCAGCTTGAAACCCTTGCGGGATTCAAATGGCATGACCACACCATCAGCAGCTTTCGACGCGAGTGTCTCGTATACTTTCGGCGCAGGAACCTGAATTCCGGTTGCGCCCAGCGCGGTGCCGACATCTCCGCCGACACCACCCGGGATACGCACCTTGAGGCCCGATACCTCGTCGAGCTTGGTCACCGGGCTGCTGGAATGAAGCTGTGCCGGGCCGTGGGTGTGCAGGGCGATCACTTTCACACCGCGATGTTCGTCCGCCGCCTTGAGATACTTGTCGTATGTACGCCAATACGCGACCGAGGCCGCTTCGGCCGAGCCCTCATATCCGGGCAGCTCAATCATCTTGGTGGTGACGAAACGACCGGGCTGGTATCCGTGGAAGATGATCGACGCATCCGCCGCGCCATCCATGATAAGGTCCATCTGCGCCGGCGGCGGGGCAATTCCCAGCTTCAGTTCAGCTGTGACTTTGCCATCGGTGGCTTCTTCGACCATTTCCACGAATTTCGGCCACATCTTCGCGTTGATGCCGTGGGTCGGCGGTGCCCAGCTGGAAATCGTCAGCGTATAATCCGCCGCCAGCGCCACTGTGCCCGAAACGGCCAGTGCGGCCGAGGCCAAAAGGGTGCTCAACTTGGTGAACTTCATGGTTTTGTCTCCTCCCTGTGAAACATGACTCGAGAATGCGTTAATGGTCACTTTTGTAACCATCAACATGTTAATTGTTTTCCAATTGGCCCGCGAGGCGCCATGAACCTGGACTTTCTTTCGCTACGGTTAGCATATTTGGGGCGCACCGGCTGATGCCGATTTCGTTGCAATAGTTCATCGGTCCTCCTCTCCAGCGGGGAAAGCCGTATCCATGGATTTGAACCATATCGACAGCTTCGGCGTTTTCCGCGATCCCCTCTTCAATGATCAAAGCGCCCTCGTTGGCCAAGACCGCCAGCAACCGCGAACAGATTTCCTCGTCCGAAAAATCCCTGCGGGTGATGCCTTGCTGGTCGGAATAGGCTTCGATCAATGCCTCAACTTCGGGGTCCCGAACTGGATCGCGACTGCCCTCTTCGTAGCGGTACCACCCTTTGCCGACACGCTGGCCGAAACGCTCGCGCTGACAAAGCTGGTCCGCGATGGTGACATAACGTTCGTTCGGGTCGCGGTTGGCGGCATTGCGTTTGCGGTTCGCCCAGGCGATTTGAAGACCGGTCAGATCCTGAAGCTCGTAAGGCCCCATGGGCATCCCGAACGCCCGCATTGCACGGTCCACCTGATAGGGAAGCGCCCCATCTGCCAGCAGATAATCGGCCGCGCGCCGATAGGCGGCCAACATGCGGTTGCCAATGAACCCATCGCAGATACCCGACAGCACCGAAATCTTGCGAAGCTTTTTGCCAAGCGCGACCGCGGTTGCGACCACTTCAGCAGAGGTTTGCGGAGCTACCACGACCTCGAGCAGTTTCATGACATGGGCCGGGCTGAAGAAATGCAACCCGATGCATCGGGCCTGATTGCCGACGCCGGCGAAAATCTCGCGCGGGTCCAGATAGGAGGTATTGGTGGCCAAAATCGCATCGCTGCTCATATGCCTTGCCAGCTCGTCAAACACCTGCTGCTTGACGGACAGGTCTTCAAAGACGGCCTCGATCGCCAATTCGGCATCCGCAGCGTCTGCATAACTGTTCACCGCACGAAACGCAGCAAGGCGATCCCGAAGCTGCGCCTCGGACATCTTGCCTCTCTTGACCGCGCCTTGCAGCAGACCCTCGACCCGACTGTGCGCTGCGGCCGCGGCGTCAGCGTCTCGCTCGATCAAGGTCACGGACAACCCGCCGTTCAGGGCCGCAGTTGCGATCCCTGCCCCCATCAACCCACCTCCGACAACGGCGATCCGTGTTATGTCACGGGCGGCCACGTCTTTGATCAACGAAGGTTTGGACACGGCACGTTCAGCAAAAAAAGCGTAGCGCAAAGCGCGGCTTTCCGGGCTTTGGCGCAACTCCAGATGGCGCGCGCGCTCTTTCGGTTGTGCGGTAGCAAATGGCTCGACCGACCAACCAAGCGCCGTCAGGTTTTCCAACGGCGATTTCTGACCCTTGGCGCGCTTCTTCAAAGCCTCGCGGCTCGTCTCCAACAGATCCGGTGCATATTCCGCCACAGCACGCTGGCTGACAGGTATTGGGCGTTCGGGCAGGTCGGCAATCAATTCCAGAACAGCAGCCCTGGGGTCTTCGGCGACGCGGTCGACGCCGCCAAGCTCGGCCAGTGTCTCTGCCTTGAGAATTTTGCCCGAACAGGCCATGTCAATTGCAGCCTGCATCCCGACCAGACGCGGCAATCGTTGAGTGCCCCCTGCCCCGGGGATCAAGCCCACATTGACTTCCGGCAGGCCAAAACCCGTTCCCGGCGCCGCGATACGCCATGCACAGGCCATGGCGATTTCGAACCCGCCACCCAGCACGTTGCCATGCATGCAGGCAATGAACGGAACCTCGCTGTCTTCGATTTTCTGAACCACGTCGGGCAAGTGCGGCTCGACCGGCGGCGCATCGAATTCGGACATGTCGCCGCCTGCGACAAAGGTTTTTCCAGCGCAACACAGCACCGCCACGCGCGCGCCCTTGACCGCATCAACCGCGTCAGACAGCCCTTGCCGAACACCTGTCGACGTCGCGTTTACCGGCGGGTTGTCAATGGTGACCCACGCCACGTCGCCCTTAAATTCAACGCTCACCAGCGACGACTGCGACATTTGCAATCCCTTTGATCGGTTCAGATTCGGTTCGGGTTTATATATTGACCAACCGTTCGGTTAATGCAATGATTAAGTTGAAACGAGACCAGATGAGACAGTCATGAGCGATACGATTCTTGTACAAGACAACGGGAACTGGGCCGAAATCACCCTGAACCGCCCGGACAAGCTGAACTCGTTCAATGAAGAAATGCACCTGGCGCTTCAGGATGCGCTGAAAGCCGCGCGCGACGGCGGGGCCCGCGCGATATTGCTGACCGGTGCCGGACGAGGCTTTTGTGCCGGTCAGGACCTCGGCGATCGCGACCCGTCGAAAATGGATGGCCCGCCGGATTTAAGCAAAACGGTACGCAGATTCTATGCCCCTCTTGTCCGGTTGATCCGGTCGATGAATATCCCGGTGATCTGCGCGGTGAACGGAGTAGCCGCCGGGGCGGGTGCCAATCTGGCGCTGGCCTGTGATATGGTTCTGGCCGCGGAAAGTGCGAAATTCATTCAGAGCTTTTCCAAGGTGGGCCTGATTCCCGACACGGGCGGCAGTTGGCACTTGCCGCGCCTGTTGGGCGAGGCGCGCGCCAAGGGGCTGGCCCTGACAGCCCAACCCCTTCCGGCCAAGCAAGCCGAAGATTGGGGGCTGATCTGGAAGGCGGTGGCCGATGATCAATTGATGACCGAAGCGCGCGCACTTGCCGCGCAATTGGCAAACGGCCCCACCCTCGGGCTCGGGCTGACAAAACAGTGCATTCAAACGGCTGCCACCACGTCGCTCTCGGATCAGCTCGAGATCGAAGCAGACGCAATGAAGACCTGCGGGGAAAGCGCGGATTACGCCGAGGGCGTATCCAGTTTTCTTGAAAAGCGGGCACCGAATTTCCAGGGACGCTGATGATGACACCCAAAGAACGTGCCACGAAATCCGCTGAAGCGATGTGGGCGAATGACCAAGCCAGCAAATGGTTCGGGATGGATCTGGTCGAAGTCGACGAAGGCCGTGCAGTTCTGACCCTGACAGTCGGGGACCATCACTGCAACGGGCACGGCATTTGCCACGGGGGCGTCACTCATGCCCTGGCCGACAGCGCCTTTGCCTTCGCCTGTAACAGCCGCAACGTGGCAACCGTCGGCCAGCATACGATGATGAGCTACCTCACGCCCGGAAAAAAAGGGGACCATCTGACCGCAATCGCGTCAGAGGTTGCCGTCACCGGCCGCAGTGGCATCTATGACGTCCGCGTCACCAACCAAGACAACACCCTGATCGCCGAGTTTCGCGGAATGTCCCGCGCGGTCGGCGGGCAGAATTTTCAGGAATAGCTTCGCGACTGGAGGAGTGACGCGATGGAAGACCTTTCCCCAAACAAAGCGGATCTGGACCCGATCGAGATCGCCTCAATCGACGAAATCCGCGCGACGCAGCTTGAACGCCTCAAATGGTCCGTTCGCCACGCCTATGAGAACGTTCCGATGTACAAGCAACGGTTTGACGAATCCGGTGTGCATCCCGACGATCTTCAGCAGCTTTCGGATCTGGCGAAGTTTCCGTTCACGTACAAGAATGATCTGCGTGACAACTATCCCTTCGGCCTGTTCGCCGTTCCACGCAGCCAGATCATTCGCCTGCACGCCTCGTCCGGTACGACGGGCAAGCCGACGGTGGTGGGCTACACGAAAAACGACATCGACAATTGGGCGGATCTGGGCGCAAGGTCCCTGCGCGCATCGGGGTTGCGCAAAGGTGACATGGTGCACAATGCCTATGGTTACGGGTTGTTCACCGGCGGTCTTGGTGCACATTACGGGATCGAGCGGCTTGGCGCGACCGTCGTCCCCATGTCCGGCGGGCAAACCGAAAAGCAAGTCAACCTGATCAACGATTTCCGGCCCGACGGGATCATGGTTACGCCTTCCTATATGCTCAATATCCTTGAACAGTTCCACAAGGCGGGGCTCGACCCGCGTGAAAGCTCGCTGAAGGTTGGCGTGTTCGGTGCCGAGCCCTGGACAGACGCCATGCGCGCCGAAGTCGAGGATGCGTTTGATATGCATGCGGTCGACATCTATGGCCTGTCCGAAATCATGGGGCCCGGGGTGGCCAATGAATGCGTGGAAACCAAGGATGGCCCGGTGATCTGGGAAGATCACTTCCTGCCTGAAATCATTGATCCCGCGACCGGAGAGGTCCTGCCCGATGGCGAAACTGGCGAGTTGGTGTTCACGACCCTGACCAAGGAAGGTTTGCCGATGATCCGCTATCGCACGCGCGATCTGACCTGCCTGCTGCCGGGGACAGCACGATCCATGCGCCGGATGGCCAAGATCACCGGTCGCAGCGACGACATGATGATCCTGCGCGGCGTCAACGTCTTTCCCAGCCAGATCGAAGAACAGGTCATGGCGACGGGGGGCCTTGCCCCTTATTATCAGATCGAGCTGTACAAATCCGGCCGCATGGACGCCATGCGGGTTTATGTTGAATCGTCCCCGGATTCCACCGACGAACTGTCCAAGACGGCCGCGGCACGGATGCTGACCAAGCGGATCAAGGACGTCGTTGGCGTCTCAACGGAAATTGTTGTAGGTGACCCCGGCGACGTCGAACGCTCTCAGGGCAAGGCGAAGCGCGTCGTCGACAATCGCGATAAGGAATAAGCCGTGGCCCGTACAATCGCCAAAGATCACGACCAGAAGCGGAAGCAAATCCTGAAAACGGCCGCCAAAGTGTTCGCCGACCAAGGGTTTGATCGCGCCTCGATGACCCTGTTGGCAAAAGAGTGCGGGATTTCCAAGGCAAACATATACCACTATTACGACAGCAAGGATGCCATCTTGTATGACATCCTTGAAACCTACCTGCGCGAGCTTCGCGACCGTATCTGCAATGTGGATCTGAACGGTCTTACGTCTGAACATAAGCTGCGGAAAGCGGTGCGCGAAATCCTGTTTGCCTACCAAGGCGCAGATGATGAACACCGGGTGCAGATCAGCGGCATGAGCGCCTTGACCGAGGAACAGCAGAAGCTTCTGCGCGGGTATCAGCTGGAATTGGTGAATTTTGTGCGCGACATCCTGAAAGAGCTGGCGCCGACAGCCTTCAACAATGACAAGGACAAGCTGCGCGGCACCACGATGTCAGTTTTTGGGATGCTGAACTGGTATTACATGTGGAACAGCGGAGCAGGGCCCAAGGCCCGCGAAGACTATGCCGATCTGGTCAGCACTCTGACCGTCCATGGTATCCAAAAGCTCTAACTGAGGCCTTTCGGGCAAAACCGTTCCAAGTCCAACACAGGGGTGCCTGCCCTTGACCCGTTGCCACAGTGGCAGGTTCAGGGCCGCAACGTGTTTTCCTCATCCTGACCAATTAATGCGGAACTCTTCCCGAAACGCAAAACGCGCCAGATGAGCCTCGATGACCTGTTGCCATCGGGCCAGATCACCGCGCGCCCGGGTGGCGGCGGTTACGGTCAGGCTAGTGTCGCCTGCCGAAAGGGTGACGCGGTTCCCGTCCGGAAAGCTCACGCTGCCTTGCGTTTCATCGAACGTTACCTGAGCCTTGCGCGACCAGTGTTTGCAAAGCTGTTGCAGGTATTTCGACGCCGCGCCTGTCTGCGCGATTCCCGAAGCCACCTGATCGGGCAGCAGGTTGAGCCCATCAGCGGCAGCGGCCCGGATTGCCTTGGCGAACAAAGTCACATCGATGTCCGTGGCCACGAATGTTGCCCCCAGATCCAGGCATTTTCGCTGCATGACCGGGTCCAGCGACAATATCCCTGCCGGCTTGCCTGCCGCAACGATGCGCCGGATCGCGTCAAGAACGGCCTCGATCACGTCCGGGTGCCCGGCATCGCCGATATGGCCCATATCTGCGGCCAGATCCGACGGGCCGACGAACACCCCATCGACGTCGGTCGCCAGGATGTCGTCCAACGCCTCCAGCCCAAGCCTGTTTTCGACCTGCACCAAAAGACAGATCTGCTCGTCCGCCGTTTTCAGATAATCCGGGATAGCCGCAAAACGCGAGGCCCGCGCCAAAGCGGAACCTACGCCCCGAACGCCACGGGGTGGATACTGCACGGCCCGCACCAGTTCGCGCGCCTGATCGCCGCTTTCGACCATCGGCACCAGAATGTTCTGCACACCGGCATCAAGATATTGCTTGATCATCCAGGTCTCGCCAATCGGCAGGCGTGCGACGGGGGTACTGCCAGATCCTTCAATCACCCTCACCTGCTCGAGGATCGAGCGCAGATCGTTTGGCGCATGCTCACCGTCGACCAGCAGCCAGTCAAACTGCGCGGTTGCGGCGATCTCGGCGGTGTAGGCATTGGCCAAGCCGACCCAGCACCCGATCAAAGGGGTTCCCGACGTCAGCGCGGCCTTGAACGAATTGATTGGCGCAGGCATTGGCGCTCCTTTCAGGCGAAATTGATATCAACTGAGCCAAACGGTCCGAAATCCGCGTGGATTTCTGTTCCCGGGGGGCATTCGACCGGGCGGATGAAGCTGCCGGACAGAACAATCTGGCCCGGCGCGATGCTCTGACCGTATTGCGCCATGCGACGCGCCAGCCACACGACGCTTTCGACCGGATCGTTCAGCACCCCCGCGCCCAGACCGGTTTCCTCGATCTCGCCATTGCGGAAGGTCAGCGCGCCAACCCATCGCAGATCAAAGGCATCCACCCTGTGGCGATCGTTGCCCAAAACGATACCGGCATTGGCGGCATTGTCACTGATCGTGTCAAAAACAGTGCGGGCCTTGCCGGTTTCGGGATCCACCCGTTGAATCCGCGTATCCAGAATTTCGATGGACGGCGCGACGTAATCCGTCGCCGCGATGATATCTGCGCGGGACACGTTTTCCCCGCCTATGGCCGATTTCATGACAAAGGCAATTTCGGCCTCGATCCGGGGCTGGATGAAACGCCCGGCCGGAACGGTGGCACCCTGTGCAAACACCATGTCGTCAAACAGAATTCCACTGTCAGGAATGTCGATGTTCAACGCGTATTGCATGGCTTTCGAAGTCAGGCCGATCTTCCACCCGATCACCTTGCGCCCTTCGGACAGTTTCTGGCGACAGATGGCGTTCTGCACCTCGTAAGCGTCATCCATGCGCATCTCGGGGTGGCGCAGGCTGAGCAGGCCAATCTGCTGATGCGTTCGTTCCGCCTGCAACAGATCAGCGGCCGCGCGAGCATGGTCTTCGGGCGTCATACTTTTTCGTCCTCAACCGTGTTTCGCAGAGTACCGATACCGTCGACCGAGACCTCGATCACATCACCGGGTGCCAGGTATTTCGGCGGATCGAACCGCGCGCCCGCCCCGGTCGGTGTACCGGTCACAATGATATCGCCGGGCTGAAGCGTCATGAAAGTCGAGATATATTCGATCTCGCGCCGGATCGGGAACATCATGCGGTTCAGCGTATCATCCTGCCGCAGCTCGCCATTCACGCGGGTTTGAAGACGCGCCTCATCCAGCTGAGCCGCATCCGTGAAGGGAACCAACCACGGGCCGATGGCCCCGGAGCTGTCCCAGTTCTTGCCTTGTGTGACGTTGAACTTGGCGTGCCGAACCCAGTCGCGAATGGTTCCCTCATTGCACAACGTCAGCGCGGCGATGTGATCATACGCGTCCTGCTGCGGAATGCGGCGGCCATCCTTGCCAATCACGATGGCAACTTCGCCTTCGTAGTCCAGCGTGTGGTTTTCCGGCGGGCGGATCAGAGGCCGGTCATGGCCGGTAAAGCCACTGGCGAAACGCGGGAACAGGGACATGTATTTGGGCTGCGCGCTGCCATCTTTGTATTCTGCGTTCCGGTCGGGAAAGTTCACCCCGACGCAAATGATACGTCGCGCATCCGGCATCACCATGTCATAGATGAAATCGGGATGGGTGACAGGTTTCCCCCCGGCCGCCTCTGCCAGTTGATCGAACGCCCCGGCCGCGATCACCTCATAAAGGCTGTCGTGTTCCGGGAATTCCTGGTTCAAGGCAATGGCACCACCGTCGGTGATTGCCCCGAAGAAACGTTCTTCGCCCGAAACGAAAGTGGAAAACTTCATTTCATGGCCTCCCACACGTCCCGGATCACGTCCGCCGCCATCAACACGTCGTCGCGGGTGGTATCGAACTGCCCGACCTGAAAGCGGATGATCTTGCGGCCGTCGAACATGCCCTGCGTCAGGTAAATCCGGCCGTCGTCATTCAGCGCGTCCACCAGACGCTGCTGCTGAGCATCGTCCCCCGGGCAGCGGAAGGAAAACAGGCTGAGGATCGGGCCGGTTGTAATCTCGAACCCCTCGATCGCACCAATCTTTTCCGCCAGTTCGCCGGCCCATGCCACATGGTTGCGGATGCGTTCGCGCAACCCCTCCAACCCATATGACCGCAACAGGAACCAGATTTTCAACGCCCGGAACCTGCGGCCCAGTGGGATGGTCCACTCCGAGTAATTCGTCACCTCGGCTCCGGTCGTCTTGAGGTATTCCGGTTCGATTTTCAGCGTATCGAGCTGCGGCGTGGCGTCCCTCAGGAACTGGATCGCACAATCGAATTGCGCACCCATCCACTTATGCGGGTTGAAGACGATGCTGTCATAGCGGTCGGCGCCCTGCCACAGAGCCCTGCGGAATTCGGGGCAGATCATGGCCGAACCCGCCCAGGCGGCGTCGAGATGGGTGTAGAGGTCGTATTTTTGGGCAATATCAGCCACGGCCATCAGATCATCGCAGGCCCCCACACCTGTGCCACCGGTAATTGCAACGATCCCGGCCGGGATATGTCCGGCGGCGACGTCATTCTGAATGGCGGCCTCAAGCGCCGAGGGGACAATTCCGAAATTCGGCCCCTGCGTGGGCAACTTGACCAGATTGTCCTGACCGATCCCGGCAACCCAGCATGCCCGGTCAATCGATGAATGAACCTGATCGGAACAATAGATCCGCAACGCCCCCTTGGCGTTCAGGCCCTCCCGATTGCCGGTAAAGCCGGTGGCCCGTTCCCGCATGGTCAGTACCGCCGACAAGGTGGCCGAAGAGGCGCTGTCCTGTATGACGCCGGTCATACCCTCGGGCAATCCAAGGGCCTGCCGCAACCAGTCGACCATGACGCCCTCGACCTCGGTCGCGGCAGGCGAGGTCTGCCACAACATGCATTGGGCCGCGATAGTCGTCACCAGCATCTCGGCCAACATGGACGGGGGTGCAGCGTTGGCCGGGAAATACGCAAAAAAGCGCGGATGCTGCCAATGGGTGATGCCCGGCATCACGATCCGTTCGAAATCGGCCATGATGGCGTCCATCGGCTCGCCTGTCTCGGGTGGCGTTGCAACAAGCTGTGCCGCGATTTCCCCCGGCGCGGTCTGCGCCCGCACGGGACGTTCAGCAAGTGTCCTGTGATAATCCGCCGCCCATTTCGAGATGTGCTGACCCCAATACGAAAACGTGTCCCAGTTCATCTACTGACTTTCCTTTGTGACGGGATCACCGCCAAATCCTTTTGTTCCGTTGCGTGCGTCACACCGAAAAGCTGACATTGGCCTGACCGGTGCCAGAGCTGCCGAAATACGGGGTGTAAATGTCGATTTCACCCTTGTAGCTTCCCCAGCCCAACGCACCAAACAGCAAAGCGGTGTCATTCATGGCGCATTCACCGGTGCACTTCTTTGCATAGTCCGGCAGCATTTCCAGAAACTCTTCAAATCGGCCCTGCTGCCACAGCTCCAGAACGCGCATGTCCATCTGGCGGTTGAACTCGCCATTCACGGCATTCAGCCCGTCGACCGAGCGTTCATTCGGCGTAAAGTCGTGGCTGAGCGAGCCGGACGCCAGAATGGATACATTGCGGTCCGAACGTCGGATACCTTCGGCAATGGCCTCGCCCCAGGCCCGGTTTTCCGCGATCGATGAGAATTGATTGACCGCCACCGGCAAAACCCGGGCATTCACGCCATCATTGATGAAATGCATCGGCAGCAGGGTGCCGTATTCCATGCCCATGTCGGGGTGCGAATGGCCCAGCGCCCGCTCTCCCCGTTCGCGCAGAACGCCAAGGATGGTTTCCCCAAGTTCATGATCGCCGCGATAGTCGAACTCCATATCCGCCAACATATGCGGCAATTCGTGACTTATGAACCGGCCCTTGTGATGTTCCTTCGTGTTCAGGTGAAACCCTTGATTGGTGATCCAATGGGTGTCGAAAACGATGAACGTCTCGACCCCGCGGTCGATCGCGTCCTGACGCAGGCGTGCATATCCATCAATGGCGGATTGCCGGATGCCCTTGTACTTTGGCATCGTGTGGGACATCCAGATGCTGGGTACATGCGTGATTTTTGCGGCCTGTACTATCTTTCCCATGGCAATTCCTCCTCGTGTAATGGGCTTGCCCCAGCCGGGGTCGGCCTACGTGATCTATTTACCCAACTGCATGATCTTGTGCTGACCGGTGGCAAAGCCGATATGTTTCTGTTCCATATAGAATTCAAAGCTCCAGTCGCCGCCATCCCGGCCGATGCCGGACGCTTTGACCCCACCGAACGGCGTGGGCAGGTGACGCACGTTCTCGGAATTCACCCAGATCATTCCAGCCTCCAGCTTGTCTGTAAACCGAAGCGCGCGGGTCAGATCATTGGTCCAGACATAGCCGGTCAGGCCATACGGCGTGTCGTTGGCGGTCTCCAGCGCCTCATCCTCGGTCGAGAACGGGATCGAGGTCAGGACAGGGCCAAATATCTCCTCACGCGCGATGCGCATCTGGTTGGTGGCATTGGTGAACAGGGTCGGCCGGACGAAATAGCCCGCATCCCCCACCGTGACGCCGCCAGCGGCGACAGTTGCGCCATCTTCCTTGGCGATGTCGAAATAGCTCGTAACCTTGGTGTAGTGTTCTTCGGTCACCAACGGCCCGATCTCGGTATCGGGGTCCAAGGGGTGGCCCACCTTGATGTTGTTGACGCGCTCAATCAATCTGGCTTCGAAGTCTTCCTTGATCGTGTCCTGCACCAAAAGCCGCGAAGACGAGGTGCAGCGCTCGCCATTGATCGAATAGATCATGAAGATCACGGCATCCAAAGCGCGGTCCAGATCCGCATCATCAAACACGACAACCGGGTTTTTTCCACCCAGTTCCAGATGGTTGCGCTTATGGGTATCTGCGCCTTGCTTGACGATCAGACTGCCGGTACGGCTTTCGCCCACAAAGGCAATGGCCTTGATCAGCGCATGCTCGCACAAGGCCTTGCCAGCGTCGGGGCCAAACCCGTTGACCGTGTTCAGCACACCTTTGGGCAGCCCTGCCTGTTCGGCGATTTCCACCAGAAGACGGGCCGTCAGAGGGGAATCCTCGGCGGGTTTGTGAACCACCGTGCAACCCGCAGCCAACGCAGGCGCGATCTTCCAGGTCGACAGCATGAACGGCGTGTTCCACGGGGTAATCACGCCAACCGGGCCAATCGGCACACGGGTCGTCACATTCATCAGCGTCGGAGACTTCAGGTGCTGCCCATCCCGCGCCTGAATCACCTGATCCGCGAAATACCGGAAGTTCTCTGCCCCGCGCAAAGCTGCCTTTGACATGAAACGCAGGGTCTGCCCCGTGTCCCAGCACTCGCACAGTGCTATTTCCTCGGCGCGCGCTTCAATGGCATCAGCCACATTCAACAAGATGCGACGGCGTTGGGTGGCGGGCATGTCTCGCCACTCTGCAAAGGCTGCGTGGGCGGCCTTGGCTGCCGCGTCGATGTCATCTGCCGTGCCATGGGCAACATCACAGATCACGGATTTATCGACGGGCGAGACCGACTGAAACACTCCGGCAGATCCGTCTCGGTCTTCACCCGCGATACGGTTGCGGATGCCCGTTTCCCGGAACCGATCCAGAAAGCCGTTCAGCTTTTCGATGTTTGTGTCCAGTGCGCTCATGCGTCAGGTCTCCTGCGTGGTCGCCGACAGGTGGTCGCGGATCGTACCGGCCTTGGGCGACAGCTTGGGGTCGATGTCACGCATCTCAAGCGAGAGCGCGATGGAATGCCGTGAAAAAACCGGCGCCAGATATGTTTTGACCGCCTCGAATATGCGCTGTGTCGCATCCTCTTTGACATCCGCGGATCGGCCCGCCCGCAGGCGGATCGAGATATCAATGAATCCATGCGCCGGGTTGCCGTCCGCTATGGCGTAATGATCGACACGCGTCGCGCGCACACGAATGCCGGGCATGGGAAAGGTCTCGATCACGGCCGCCGTTGACCGAATGCACTCGCACAGGCCATCCATGTCGATCCTGTCTTCAAGATTGCCGGAATATTCGACGTGGAAGTGAGGCATGGTCTCTCCTTTATTAGTTAACATGTTTAGTTTTTAATGCACCCCCTGTCAAGAGATTGCTTTGTTAATCTTTGCAATTCACGGAACGGCGTTCTAGAAGGCCGCATGAACACTCAAAGCCATTCCAAAAGCACCGCCCGGTCCCTTCCGATCGCGTTGCTGCGTGCCCGCGAAACCGTCATGGCTCCGATCCGGGATATGCTGCAAGGCATCCAACTGACCGAGCAGAAATGGCGCATCCTGCGCGTTCTGGACGAGTTGGGCGAAGTGGAGCAAAGCACCATCGCGCACGAGGCGTGCCTGCTGCTGCCCAGCGTGACCCGCATTTTGCGCACGATGGAGGCCGACGGCCAGATCACCCGCCGTCAGGACAGCGACGACAAACGCCGCACCATGGTCAAGATCACCGAAGCAGGCCGCACCATCCTAAGGGAAAACCTGGCCACTTCACTTGCGATCTCCAGCAATATCGAAACGCAGATGGGCAAGGAGAAGCTGGATCAGCTGCTGGACCTGCTCGAGGAGCTGCAAGCCATCAAAGTCTGACCCCGCCAGGTTCCGACGGGGTCGGTTGACCGCCTACTGACCGCCTACAAAGTGGCAAGACCGGTATCCAGCGCCGACAGAATTTTGGCCACATCTTCCGAAGTGACGATCAGCGGCGGCGACAGAATGATGTTGTTGCCAGATACACGCACCATCACGCCATCTTCATATGCGGCTTTCTGAACCTGAAGCGGCAGGTGTTTTGCGACAGGTGCCTTGGTCGCCCGGTCCGAAACCAGTTCCAATGCACACATCAGCCCCTCGCCGCCCCGCACGTCCCCGATCGCGTCATGCTTGTCGGCCAGCTTTTGCAAGCCGGCAAACAACTCGTCCCCGCGCGCAGCAGCATTTTCCCAGATCCTCAGCCGGTTGATCTCGGACAGGGCGGCCAAGGCCGCGGCCGCCCCGACCGGATGGCCAGAATAGGTGTACCCCTGATCCACGGACGCCAGGCCCGTGGTGTCACTTTCAAACACCTCTGCGACCGCACCGGAAATCATGGCCGCGCCAAAAGGGAAATACCCGTTGGTGATCGCCTTGGCCGTCGTCATGATGTCGGGCTGAACACCCCAGTGCCGCGCACCGCTCTCGCTGCCGGTACGACCAAAGGCGGTGATGATCTCGTCCGAGATCAGCAGGATGCCGTGTTTCGAACAGACCTCGCGCACCATGGGCATGAAGCTCTTGTGCGGCGGGATCACCCCCCCGGCCCCCAGCACCGGCTCCATGATGAAGGCCGCCACAGTGTTTGCACCCTGAAAAGCGATCTCGGCCTCAAGCGCCTTGACGCAAAGCTGCGCCAGACGCTCGGGGTCGGTTTCGTCAAACGGGTTGCGATAGGTCCACGGCGCAGGCACGTGAAAACAGCCGGGCATCATCGGCTCATACACCGCGCGGAATTTCTGGTTGCCGTTGACCGAGGCGGCAGCAAAATGGGTGCCGTGATAACCCTGCTTCAGGCTGATGAACTTGGTGCGCCCTGCTTCACCCCGGACCTTGTGATATTGACGCGCAAGCTTCAGCGCAATTTCGACCGAATCCGACCCGCCCGACGTAAAGAATGAACGGGTCAGCCCGTCGGCCTCGAAGAACTGGGCCAGCTCATAGGACAGCTCGATCGCCTTGTCGTTGCTGGTGCCGCGAAAGGTCGAGTAATAGGGCAACGCGTTCAGCTGATCCGCTATGGCCTGTTTCACCGGTTCACAGGAATAGCCCAGATTGACGTTCCACAACCCCCCCACGGCGTCCAGCGCCGTGTGGCCATCGACATCAGTGATGTTGACCCCTTCACCACCGCTGAGAATGGTCGGTGGGTTCTTCCGGCTGTCGGCTGGGTGCGCCATCGGGTGCCAGAAGTACCGGGCGTTGTTTTCCTTCAGAAAGTTGGAGTCTTTCATGTCGCGGGTCTCCGAGTGTTGAATCCGCCCTGGGTCACGGGTGGAATCCGGTTGGAAAGGAGTCGGGCAACTGGCCGCCAAAACCAGCAGTCAGATCAGCCGAAAGTGAATGCAGCGTGGACAGTATTGCCGGAAGGCGGTCGCTGGTTGCCCGGGTTTCCGGGACAGCTATCGCGATGGTACCCAATGCGACCTGATCGATGCCGAAGATCGGCGCGGCATATCCAAAAACACCTTCTTCGTAACTGCCTCGGCTGTCGGCCCAGCCTGAAACTCTGATCTTTGCGACCCGTTCCTTGATAAGCTTCGGATCAGTAAGCGTGGCTTGCGTAAACCGTGCCTGCACGTGCTGATCCAACTGCTCCAAGAGGTGAGCCGGCCCGAAACTGAGCATGCAAAGACCTGATGCCGTCGCATTGAGCGGAAGCATCTCGCTGGGATCCAGACTGACGCGGACACTGTGCTGCGTTGTTTCCACCACAAGCGCCGTCTGCAACCCCGTTTTCTCAAGCAAAGACAGATGCAGGGATTCACCGACCACCTGCATAGCGGCCTGCATCTTTTGGCGCGCGCCCTCGATGCCGGGCCTGGCTATCTCTCGCAGCGCGGCCAAACGCAAAGCCGCCGGCCCGATCGCATAGGATTTCGTCATCGGATTCTGCTCGATCAACCCGAACTCCTCGAGCGCGCGCAGGTGCCGCAACGCCGTTGCTTTGTTTAGCCCGGACAACCGCGCCAGGTGACTCAGCCCGATCTCAGGGCGGGCATTGGAAAAGTAGTCCAGCATTTTTAGGGCGTTAAGGGCTGTACCCATGTGCGTGTGGTCCTCTTGCTCAGGTAATACTTGACAGAACTAACTTAACAAAGCAACATTATTATTGTTAACGCGGTTCAAATATTGAACCACTAACGGGAGGTGTCAATGAAGAAATTTCTAACAGCCGCCGCTTTTGCGGCTTCGGCCACTGCCGCACTGGCAGAGTACCCTGAAAAGCCGGTAAGTTTTGTCGTCCCCTGGCCTCCGGGTGATCTGGAAGATGTCCTTACCCGGATGATCGCCGACGAATTCCAGGCTATGTACGGTGTGCCTGCCGCTGTCGTGAACAAACCCGGCGGCGGAGGCGGCCCATTCCCCGGCGCGGTCGAGGTGGCAACCGCTCCGGCGGATGGCTACACCATCGGCTCATTCGTCATCGGCGTACCTGTCATCGGTCCCGAAATCGGAATTCCCGAACTCAACCCGAATCCTTTTGATCCAATTGGCATCTTCCTGACCTATCCCTTCGTCATCGCGGCCAGCAAAGACGCGCCGTTTTCAAATTGGGAAGAACTGGCCGACTACGGCAAGGAAAATGACGTGGCGCTTGGCCATTTCGGCTCGGTTCTGCCCCCCACTCAGGTCACATTTGCAGCTGCGGTCAGCAGCGGGTTCGACTTTGCCAGCGAAGCGGCTTTCGACGCCCTGGATTGCAACACGCTGGCTTCAGGCGACGTGGATGTCATCAATACGACGCTACAGCTTATCCTTCCCTGCCTTGATCAAGTGAACGTCCTTGCCAGCATCGGCGGCGAGCGGATTTCATTGGTTCCGGATACGCCGACGATCGTGGAGCTCAATCCGGATCTGCCATTGGCCCTTTGGAACGGGCTGTTTGTGCACAAGGACACGCCTGCCGACGCGCGTGAAAAGATCTCGGCTGCCGCGCAGAAAGCGTTGTCCTCGGACAAGGCCAAGAAGCTGGCTGAGGAAACGGGTGCCCTGATCTACTGGCAGGACCCGGATGCTTCGAATGCTCAGATCGAGCAGGACAAAGCCTCTTTCGCCAAGATCGAAGAGATTCTGGGCGAATAATCCGAAACAGGCCCGGCCAGATCGAACAACGCCGGGTCTGTTTGATTCAAACAGGAGGCCAAAATGATAGCAAAGACGCTGCAAGACATGTTCCGACGGTATCGACGTCCTGGCGATATTGTCTTTGCTTTCCTTTTCTTCGGCTTCTCCCTGTTCCTTCTCAGCCAGATCGGCGCTGAGACTCAGGCCGTCAAACGAACCAAGTGGTTTGCGCAACCCGCCCTGTGGCCCAAGATCGCGATCTGGGGCATGGTTTTGTTCAGCGGCCTCCACTTGCTGGGCTCCTTCCTGTCCCCACGCATTCCCGGACGGTTGCGAGAGGTGACGTTCTGGTTGATGTCCCTCGAATACGTTGCCTACTTCCTGATCTATGTCGTGGCGGTTCCGTGGCTTGGATACCTGCCATCGACCATGCTTTTTGCAGCCCTGCTGACGATACGATTGGGGTTTCGATTGCCCGGGGCTTTTTGCGTTGCACTTGGCTTCGGCGCGGTCGTTGCAGTCGTTTTCCGCGCGTTGCTTCAGGTGAACATTCCTGCCGGTCGGATATACGAATACCTGCCCGACGGGCTGCGCGCCTTTGCGCTGACCTACCTGTGAGGCCAAGATGGACAATCTGATTTCCGGCTTTGCAATTCTGGCGCAGTGGCAGGTCGTCGTGGCACTGGTCATCGGATCGGTGGGCGGGGTCATCATCGGCGCGTTGCCCGGCGTCGGCGCTGCTGTCGCAATTGCCATCCTGCTGCCCGCCACCTTCGCGTTCGAGCCCATCGTCGGCCTGACCCTTCTGTTGGGCATCTACGGGTCGTCCATGTATGGCGGCGCAATCCCCGCCATCCTGATCAACACGCCCGGTACCGCCGTCAATGCACTGACCACCTATGACGGCTATCCCATGACCAAGCGCGGCGAGGGCCACCGGGCCCTATCGCTGGCCTATTCGGCGTCGTTTTTCGGCGGCATCTTCTCGATCCTCTGTCTGATCATCCTGTCACCCGTATTGGCCTGGGTTGCCCCGCATTTCGGCAGCCGCGAGATTTTTCTGGCCGCACTCATGGGCATCCTTCTGGTGATCCTGGCCCATCGCGGGCAAACCTTCTCGGCCGCGATGCTGGCATTCTTCGGCATCTTCCTCAGCACCGTCGGTCTAGAACCCGTCAAATACACCAAACGTTTCACCTTTGACCAAACCTGGCTTTCGTCAGGTGTCGATCTGATCGTGGTGGTTCTTGGGCTGTTCGCCATCAGTCAGGCGCTGCTGTTGCTGGTCGACAAAGAACACGCGCCGGGCGAAGCCCATGTGCGCGGCAGCATCTTCGCGGGCCTCAAAGAGCTGCTGGGCCTGAAACGCATCGCGACGGTTTCGTCCTCGCTGGGCGTGCTCATGGGCATGATACCGGGCACTGGCGAATTCACATCACAGTTCCTGTCATACACATACGCACAGAAAACCTCTGAGGACCCAGACAAATTCGGCGATGGGTCACCCGAAGGCCTGGTGGCGTCCGAGGCGGCCAACAATGCCGTTCCCGGGGCTGCGATGATTCCACTGCTGGCGCTGGGTATTCCGGGCGAGGCGCTGACCGCGATGATGCTGTCCGTCTTCTATGTTCACAATGTGATCCCCGGACCGCAGCTTTTCGCCGACCAGATGGATTTTGTCATGGCGCTGTACATGTCGCTGATCCTGCTCAACGTGATTGTTCTGGTCTTTCTTTTGTTCTCGACCAACCTGCTGCTGAAGATCATTCAGATCCCGACGCGCTTTCTGGGAATCATGATCCTGACGCTTTCCTTTGTAGGGGTATTCAGCCTGCGCAACTCAGTCACGGACTGTGCCATTGCCGCCGGGTTCGGCGTGTTCGGGCTGATCCTGAAGCGCCTGAACCTGCCCATTGTTCCGATCATTCTGGGCATGGTTCTGGGCGGGATCATGGAGGTCAAACTGCGCAGCGCCATGGCGCGGGTGAAGTCGCCACTTGATTTCATCGACCGGCCGATTGCCGCAATACTTTTCATCATGATCCTCGGGATCCTTCTGCTGCACGTTCGCTCGCTGATCAAGGAACACAAGGAACGTATCAGACCGCAGCCGGTTCTCGACGAAGACTCAACTCAGCAAGGATAACCCTCATGGATCAATCCTCGATTGATGCGCTGCGTGCGCAGGACATTGCTCCGCGCGGGCATTTCATAAACGGTCGCAGTCAGGATGGCGAAACCGGGGCCCGGCATCAGGTTCTGTCTCCGATCAACGGCCAACCTCTGGCGCTGATCGCCGAAGGCACACCGGCCGATGTCGATATGGCCGTGCGCGCGGCACGCAGTGCTTTCGAGGACGGGCGATGGTCGCGCATGGCCCCTGCCGGCCGCAGGAAAGTGCTGCTGAAGCTGGCCGACCTGATCGAAGCCCGCGCGCTTGAACTGGCCGTGCTGGGCGTGCGCGACAACGGAACCGAGATCACCATGGCCTACAAGGCCGAGGCGCTCTCGGCGGCGGCCACTTTCCGGTATTATGCCGAGGCGATCGACAAGATCTACGGACAGATCGCCCCGACAAGCGGTGACGTCCTGGGTCTTGTGCATCACGCTCCGGTCGGGGTTGTCGGAGCCATCGTGCCCTGGAACTTTCCACTGATGATCGGCAGCTGGAAAATTGCGCCGGCACTGGCCGCAGGCAATTCCGTCGTACTGAAACCTGCCGAAAGCGCCTCACTCAGCCTGCTCAAGATTGCCGAGCTTGCCGCAGAAGCCGGAGTGCCCGATGGGGTGTTCAACGTCGTGACCGGGCGTGGTGCGGTCGTGGGTGAAGCGCTGGCCCTGTCGATGGATGTCGACATCATGGTGTTTACCGGGTCGGGCACAACCGGGCGGCGGCTGCTGGAGTATTCCGCGCGGTCGAACCTGAAACGCTGCTATCTGGAACTGGGGGGCAAGTCCCCGAACATCGTTTTTGCCGACGCCCCTGATCTGGCCGAAGCGGCCAAGGTTTCCGCGGCGGGCATCTTCCGCAACTCTGGTCAGGTCTGCGTCGCCGGATCGCGCCTGTTGGTCCAGCAAGAGATCTACGAGGACTTCGTCGCCGAGATCAGCCGCCACGCCGAAGGCTTTCGCGTCGGCGACCCGCTGGATCTCAACAGCCAGATCGGTGCGGTCCACAGCCTGCCAGAGCTTCAGGCCAATCTGGATTTCGTCACCAAGGCCGAGGCCGAAGGCGCCGAACGCCGGACCGGCGGAAACCGCATCCTGACGGAGACCGGAGGCTATTACATGGCGCCGACCGTGATGGCCAACGTGAAAGAGACCGACACCCTGTTCCAGAATGAGGTCTTTGGCCCTGTTCTGGCCGTCACGCCCTTTGCCGACGAAGACGAAGCGCTGCGCCTTGCCAATGCCACCGTTTATGGGTTGGCCGGTGGTGTCTGGACCTCGAACCTCAGCCGCGCGCATCGCATGGTGGCAGGCATTCGCGCCGGCGTTGTGCATGTCAATACATATGGCGGTGCCGACCTGACCGTTCCGCTGGGCGGCGTTCGCCAATCCGGCAACGGGCACGACAAATCGCTGCACGCGATCGAGAAATACTTCGATCTGAAAACCGCCTGGATAAAACTCTGAGAAAAGGCCGCCCGCATGACCCTTCCAGCAAAATCCGCGGAACTCATTGAACGCAGGGCCCGGTTGCTGGGGCCCAATGTATCGACCTTCTATGACGAACCCGTTCATTTCGTGAAAGGTGAAGGCGTCTGGCTGTGGGATGCGGACGGGCGCAAGTATCTGGATTGCTACAACAACGTGCCTCATGTGGGGCATTGCAACCCGCGCGTGGTCGAGGCGATCTGTCGTCAGGCGCGCACGCTCAACACGCACACCCGGTATCTGCATGACGGGATTCTGGACTATGTGGAAAAACTGACCGGAACGATGGACGACTCCCTGGATACGGCCATCCTCACCTGTACCGGCTCCGAGGCAAATGACATTGCTCTGCGAATGGCCGAGGCGATGACCGGAAAACGAGGGATTATTGCCACCGACGCCACCTATCACGGCAATACCGCGCTGGTCAGCCAGTTGAGCAAATCGAACATCCCGACGGTCGGCTTCGGTCTGGGCCGGTATTTCCGCTTTGTCAGCGCACCCGACAGCTATCGCCATCCCGACCCGGATGGGTCAAAATTCGCCGATGCCGTGGCGGAACAGATTGCGGAACACGAAAAGGCCGGCACCGGTTTTGCCGCATTGATCCTCTGCCCTTATTTTCTGAACGAGGGGTTTCCCGACAATCCGGACGGTTGGCTGGCACCCACGGCCAAGGTCGTCCGCCAGGCCGGGGGCCTGCTGATCTGCGACGAGGTGCAATCAGGCTTTGGCCGAACCGGCACCCACATGTGGGCGCATCAGAAGTTGGGCGTTGTGCCGGATGTCATGACCTTGGGCAAACCCATGGCCAACGGCCATCCGGTGGGCGGCGTGGTCACGGGTTCCGAGATCATTTCGGCATTCCGCAAGGGATATCGGTACTTCAACACGTTTGGCGGAAACCCTGTTTCCTGTGCTGCCGCGATGGCGGTTTTGGACGAGATCGAAGACCAGAGCCTGGTCGCACATGCCAGATCCGTTGGCGACCATGCGCGAAAACGGCTGAACCTTTTGAAAGAAAAGTATAACGTCATCGGAGACATACGCGGCTCGGGGCTGATATTCGGGGCTGAAATGGTCCTTGATCGCGACAGCAAGGAACCCGCCGGAGAATTCACTGACCGTATCATCAACGCCATGCGCCAGCGTGGGATCATTCACTCCAAGCTTGGGCGTCACAAGAATACTCTGAAAATTCGCCCGCCCATGCCATTCTCTGTCGAAAACGCGGATCTCCTTTTCGACACGCTGGACGACGTGTTGGCGGAAACGCCGCTGGTCGCATGAAGCAGATCGTGGAACAGGCGCTGACCCTTTGGGAACTGGTCGATAGCGAATGGTCTCTTGTGGCTGCTCGGGAAAACCGCGTCTATCGCGTTCAGGCAGGCCAGACCGCCTATGCTCTGCGACTGCATCGCAAAGGGCTGCGAACCGATGCCGAACTCCGTTCAGAGCTACAGTGGATGGCTGTTCTCGGCAAAAACGGGGTCCGGGTTCCAACGCCCGTTCCGGCCGCAGATGGGCGCTATCTGCATCTGGTGGACGGTATTCAGGTCGACATACTCGACTGGTTGCCGGGCCGCCCTTTGGGTGCGACAGGACAGGCTTTGACGCATCAGGACAGGACAGGCGTCTTTTGCTTAATCGGCCGGGAAATGGCACGGCTGCACCACATCAGCGACCAATGGACACCTCCTCAGGACTTCGTGCGTTGGTCATGGGATCGCAGCGGGCTGCTTGGAGACGCCCCTGTCTGGGGTCGTTTCTGGGAAAACCCAACGCTTGGAAAAACGGACCGGGCCCTTTTCCTGGCGTTCTGGGATATCGCAGATCGTGACCTTCGGCGCGTGGAAAATCAGTTGGATTACGGGCTGATCCACGCCGATCTTGTCCGCGAAAACGTCATGGTTTACGGTGACAAACTGTGGCTGATTGATTTCGACGATGCCGGGTTCGGTTTTCGCCTGTTTGATATCGCAACGACGCTTCTCAAGAACCTGCACGAACCTGATTTCAACCAGCTGCGCGGTGCTTTGCTGGCGGGGTATCGATCTGAACGACCGATCTGCACCCGCCAACTCGACCTGTTCATGGCACTGCGCGCCGTAACCTATGTGGGATGGGTTGCATCCCGACTGAACGAAGATGGATCGGGCATACGCAATGAGCGGTTCATTGAAACCGCCCGGGCGTTGATGTCCCAATACCTTCAACAGCACACCTAGACAGGAGGCACCAATGGCCCAAAAGACAATCCTGCTGATTGGTACGTATGATACCAAAGAGCCCGAAATGCGGTTTATCGAAAAGGCGGTCAGAGCGCAGGGCGCTGACGTGCTGACCATGGATGTATCGGTTCTGGGTGATGCGTCCGAATCGACGGATATCTCGAAACACGACGTTGCCGCTGCCGGCGGCATGACAATAGAACAGGTCATCGCGCAAGGAGACGAGAACAAAGCCTTTCGCGTGATGTCCGCAGGGGCCGCAAAAGTTGTTGCACAGGCCTATTCAGAAGGTCGATTTGACGGGATGCTGGCCACGGGCGGGACCATGGGCACAGACCTTGCGCTGGATTGTGCACAGGCTTTGCCGATGGGCGTTCCCAAATATATCGTGTCAACGGTCAGCTTCTCGCCTCTGATCCCTCCGCACCGGTTGGCGCCGGATGTTCAGATGATCCTGTGGGCCGGCGGCCTGTATGGCATGAATTCGATCTGCAAATCGTCGCTCAGCCAGGCTGCCGGGGCCGTCGTGGGCGCAGCCAGGGCAGCGACCGCACCCGATCGCAGCAAACCTCTGATCGGGATGACCAGCCTTGGTTCGTCCTGCCTGCGCTACATGAAAATTCTGAAACCGGCACTGGAAGACCGCGGCTTTGAAGTGGCCGTGTTCCACTCTACCGGCATGGGCGGCATGGCCTATGAAAAACTGGCGGGCGAAGGCGCGTTTGCCTGCGTGATGGACTTCTGCATGCAGGAATTTGGCAACCTGATGGCGGGCTCTGTCGTGTCCAGCGGCGATGACCGGGTCACCAATGCCGGGCGCGTTAGAACGCCCCAGATGGTGGCACCCGGTGCGCTGGATCTGCTGGATTTTGCGGGCTGGCAGGACATCCCCGAACAATATGCCGATCGCCCGTTCCACGAACACAACCGCCTGATCAAAAGCTCGGTCTTCAACGGCACCGAACGGCGCGCCTGGATTCGGGAACTCGCCAACCGGCTGGAAGCCGCAACCGGGCCGGTGCATTTCTTTTTGCCCGTTCAGGGCGTCGAGGCCTGGGACAGGGAAGGCGAAGAGGCGCATGATCCAGAGGCTCTGGCAGAAATGGTGGACGAGGCGCGCAAGGTCATGCCCGGCCGGGTGCCGATGACCGAGCTGGATGTTCACATCAACGACGCGGCCTTCTGCGAAGCTGTTCTGTCGCGATTTGACACGTGGGTGGAAACAGGCGTCATCAGAACAGACTGAACGCCGTTGGCAGTATCGGGAACCGGAAGAAACACCCAGCGCTTTGTCTGACAGCGAATTTTGGCACCTGTCCGGGTTGTGCAGGTCGGTTCCGTGACCCTCGAGCACCCAGTCTTCAGGCGGAGGGTTCCAGAACGTGTTGGGGTTTTCTACGTCCATCCCGGCCCGTTGCAAGCTGCGCAACGCGGACCGGATCAGAATGACCGGTCCTTCATTGGATGTTGCGCCAAAAGCGTCTCCACAACGTTTTGAACGATTGGATGATCGGCTTGCCCCCCCCCAAGACGATCAATCAGCGAAGGGCGTTTCTTGAACAATTGATCCATCCTGTAGCCGGGTACGGGCCCATGTCGGTTGCTGGTGGTAAATTTTTTATGGATGTTGGATCCAATATCCTTTATTCGTGATCGTATCTTTGATTCAGGGAGGATCACATGCTCAAGAAACTCGTCGCTTTGGCGGCCTTCACCACTTTCACAACAGGTCCTGCGATGGCGGACACGCTCGACGATGTCGTGGATCGCGGCACTCTTCGCTGCGGCGTTGTTCTGGACTTTCCGCCGATCGGGTATCGCGACGCCAACAACGAACCGGCGGGTTTTGACGTGGATTACTGCAATGATCTGGCCGCGGCGCTTGAAGTTGAGGCGGAAATCCTGCCTTTGACCTGGGCCGAACGCCTGCCGGTCATCGTGACCGGGCGCGCCGACGTCGTGTTCGGCGCAACCTCGGACAGCCTTGAACGGGCGCGGACCGTGGGCTTCAGCATTCCCTATGCAATCTACTATGCGCAGGGCGTCGTGAACGCGGACAGCGGGATCGAAACCTTCGAAGACATCCGCGGCAAACGCGTCGCCGCCGCGATTGGCACCGTGCCGGAACAGGAATGGCTGAAGATTGCCGCCGAATGGGGTGAGGAAGGCAATTATCAGGGCTATCAGTCGGAAAACGAGGTGTTTCTGGCGGTCGCGCAGGGCAAGGCCGATATCGGCATCACCACCAACACCGCCGTTCTGCCGATCACCCAGCAGTATGAAACCGTGGTGGCCGGCCCCCGTATGCCCTGGACAACCGACTACACTTCGGTGGTGGGCAAACGACAGGACGTCACCTGGCTGAATTTCCTGAACCTGTTTGTCACGCATCAGGTGCGCTCGGGCCGGTATCAGGAACTGTGGGGCAAATATGTCGGAGGCGAAGCACCCGAGCTGCGCATCCCCGGCGTGATGTACTGATTTCACCCCCCAGTGCTCTTTCGTCGGGTTTCGGCCGGGCGAAAGAGCCGGTCAATTCGGAAAAAACCTGTGTTCGATTACAACTTCCACTGGCGGCCGGTCATGAAAAACCTGCCGGACTTGCTTGAGGCATCGCTGCTGACCTTGCAAGTCGCGGTTCTGGCGATGATCCTGGGCATCCTCATCGGCCTGTGTCTTGCGCTGACGCGGCTGCACCTGAAGGGGCCGCTGTACTGGTTCGCCTCGGCCTGGGTTGAACTGGCCCGAAACACACCCGCCCTGTTTCAGCTGTTCTTTTTCGGCTTCGGGCTTGGCGCATTCGGCCTGCACCTGTCGCCATACTTCATCGTGCTGGCGGGTTTGACCTTCAATTGCGCCGGCTATCTGGCCGAAAACTTTCGCGGAGGTTTCCAGGCCGTCCCCGAGACGCAGTTGCGGGCCTCTCGATCCCTGGGCATGACCGCGTGGCAGGCTTACACACGCGTGGTGATCCCGCAGGTGTTTCGCATCGTCTATCACCCGATCACCAATCAGATGGTCTGGGCCGTGCTCATGTCCTCGCTGGGCATGCTGGTCGGTTTCCGCGAGCTGTCAGGCGAGACGCAGTTCTTTGCCTCGCGCACCTTCCGCATCTTTGAATATTTCGCCGTCACCGCGATCATCTACTACGTGATCGTCAAAATCATTCTCGGAGCCTCACGCCTGCTGGCGACCCGGCTCTTTCGCTACTGAAGGACGCTCGGATGGAACCCACTGTCAGCTTTTTCAGCGGCTTCACCATCAATGATCTGTGGTTTCTGGGCGAAGCGGCCCTGCGGACACTCTGGATTTCGGTTCTGTCGATATCCATCGGAACGCTTCTTGGCGTGGTATGCGGGTGGATCCTGTACGAGGGCAAGCTGGCCGCAGCCCTGACAGTGGCCCCGTTTCTGGATGTTTTCCGTTCCGTCCCGCTGATCATCCAACTGGTGCTGTTCTACAACTTTGCGCCCATTGTCGGGCTCAATCTGGATCCGTTCGCCTCGGGCGTGGTGATCCTATCGATCTACACGGCCGCCTTGGTTGCGAATGTCGCACGCGGCGGGATCGAGGCCGTCGGTGCGCCGATGCGCCGTGCCGCACGCAGTCTGGGCATGACCTATTGGCAGGATCTACGCTATGTCGTCTTCCCGATTGGCGGGCGCGCGGTGTTCCCGGCCTGGGTCGGTGTCGCACTGGGAGTGATGAAGGACAGCGCGTTGGTTTCGGTGCTGGGCTATGTCGAACTGCTCAAGGCCAGTCAGATCCTGATCACCCGGACGCAGGAACCTTTCCTGATCCTGACAATCGCGGGCGCGTTCTATTTCGCGCTCAGCTATCCGATTTCGCGCTATTCCGCGTCTCTTGAAAAAAGGTGGGCCCAATGATCGAAATTCGCGACCTGCACAAGTATTTCGGCGCGCTGCATGTGCTGAAGGGCATCGATCTGGATGTGCAGAAAGGAGAGGTCCTGTCGGTGATCGGCGCATCGGGCTCCGGCAAATCGACCCTGCTGTATTGCATCAACGGGCTGGAACCGATCCAGCAAGGCTCGGTCAGGGTCGATGGCACAGATGTTCATGCCAAAGGCACCGACATCAACAAGCTGCGCACAAAGCTGGGAATGGTGTTTCAGCAATGGAACAGCTTTCCCCACCTGACCGCATTGGAAAACGTCGCGCTGGCCCCCAAGATCGTCAAGGGACTGTCAAAATCAGAAGCCCGCGACATCGCCGCCCGCCAACTGACCCATGTTGGCCTGGGCGAAAAGCTGGGCGTCTACCCATCTGCCCTTTCGGGTGGCCAGCAACAGCGTCTGGCCATCGCCCGCGCGCTGGCGATGGAACCGGAATACATGCTGTTTGACGAGGCGACGTCAGCGCTGGACCCCGAACTGGTGGGCGAGGTTCTCGACACGATGCGCCTTTTGGCCGAAGAAGGCATGACCATGATCTGTGTCACGCACGAGATGGGTTTCGCACGCGATGTGTCGGACCGGGTTGCTTTCTTCCATCAGGGCGTGATGGAAGAGATCGGTCCGCCCGGGCAGATATTCGGTGATGCGCAATCCGAACACACCCGTAAATTCCTGGCCAACGTGCGCTGAGTGCACTGGCCCCCTGAAACAACAAGGAAGATCACCTTCATGTCCAAGAATATCTTTACCGGCACCATGCCAGCCCTGATGACCCCGTGCAAAGCCGACCGGACCCCGGATTTCGATGCCCTGGTGAAAAAGGGCAAGGAAATGATCGAGGCCGGCATGTCGGCCGTGGTGTATTGCGGCTCGATGGGCGACTGGCCGTTGCTGTCGGATGCCGAACGCATGCAAGGTGTCGAAAGCCTGATCGACGCCGGCCTTCCTGTCGTCGTCGGCACCGGTGCGATAAACTCGAAATCTGCCGTGGCGCTAGCTGCACATGCGCAAAAGGTCGGCGCGGCAGGGCTTATGGTCATCCCACGTGTGCTGTCGCGCGGATCGTCCATCCCGGCACAGCGCAACCACTTCAAGGCAATACTGTCAGCCGCGCCGGATATCCCGGCCATCATATACAACAGCCCCGTCTACGGCTTCGCCACCCGCGCTGATTTGTTCCTGGAATTGCGTGCAGATCATCCGAACCTTGTCGGGTTCAAGGAATTCGGAGGCAAAGGCGACCTGCGCTACGCCGCGGAACACATCACCTCGAAAGATGATCAGGTCACGCTGATGGTGGGCGTGGACACCGAGGTTTATCATGGCTTCGTCAACTGCGGCGCCACGGGTTCGATTACCGGTATCGGTACCGCCCTGCCCAAAGAGGCACTGCTGCTGGCCGCCCTGTGCCAGAAAGCGGCGGCGGGCCATGCCGAAGCGCGCCTGCGCGCGCGCGAGCTTGAAGAAGCCTTTGGCGTGCTGGCCAGCTTTGACGAAGGCACCGATCTGGTGCTGTACTACAAGCACCTGCTGGTCCTGAACGGTGAAGAGGAATACCGCTTGCACTTCAACGAAACCGACGAGCTGACGGATGCCCAGCGCAACTATTGCGAACAGCAATACAGACTGTTCCGCACCTGGTTTGCCGACTGGTCCAGCCAGGGCGGGGTCATCGCTGAATGCATGTGATCGACAGCCATACCGGAGGCATGCCCACGCGGGTCATCCTGAACGGCGGCCCCGATCTGGGGTCGGGCCCGCTGGCCGAGCGCGCGCAACGCCTGGCCACCGAGCACAAGGATTTCTACAAATCGGTCCTTCTGGAACCACGCGGTCAACCCGGCATGGTCGGGGCGCTTCTGGTGGCGCCGGAAACGTCTGGCTGCGAAACCGGCGTGATCTATTTCGATGCCGATGCCGTTCTGGGCATGTGCGGTCATGGCACCATCGGCCTTGGGGTCACTCTGGCCCATCTGGGCCGGATCGGTCCGGGGACGCACAGGGTCGAAACGCCGGCCGGCGTCATCTCGGTTGACCTGTTGGACGCCAATACAGTGC
Organism: Ruegeria sp. THAF33; assembly: GCF_009363615.1. Classification (NCBI taxonomy): domain Bacteria; kingdom Pseudomonadati; phylum Pseudomonadota; class Alphaproteobacteria; order Rhodobacterales; family Roseobacteraceae; genus Ruegeria; species Ruegeria sp. THAF33. Next base: position 790,684 of record NZ_CP045385.1, read on the forward strand.
GCGTCACCAATATCGAAAGCCGCCGGGTCAGGGCTTCGGTGTCGGTAGACGTCGAAGGCCATGGAAAAGTGACCGGCGATCTGGCCTATGGTGGCAACTGGTTCTTCATTGTCGATCCCAGCCCGATGGACGTGACGCCCGGCAACATCCGTGCCCTCACCGATCTGACCATTGCAATTCGCAAAGCCTGCATCGACCAGAACGTGCGTGGCGAAAACGGGGAACCTGTGGACCACGTGATCTTGCAGGACAAATCCCCGGACAACGACGTTCACAGCAGGAATTTCGTCCTGTGCCCGGACGATCAATATGACCGATCCCCGTGCGGGACCGGCAGTTCTGCGCGTCTGGCCTGTCTGGCCGCGGATGGGGTTCTGGTTCCGGGGCAAGAGATCGTGCAGGAAAGCGTGATCGGCAGCTCTTACCGGCTGAGCTTTCAGCCCGGTCCCAATGGCGGCATCATTCCGACCCTGACCGGGCAGGCGCATATCATGGCCGAGGGCAGATTGATTTTCGCGCAAAACGATCCGTTCCGCGGTGGGATCCTTCTTTGACAAAACTATCGGGGACTGGCGCAATCCAGCCCCCGGAACCAAGCCACAGTTTGAGAAGATCTGGCCATGCTGCAAGACAACCCGACGGATATCGTTGTGATCGGTGCCGGTATCATCGGCATCAGCACCGCACTTGAATTGCAAAAACGCGGCCGGCGCGTGCTGGTGCTGGATCGCGAAGGCGTAGGAGCCGGTGCCTCGAAGGGCAACGCCGGAGCCTTTGCCTTCACCGACATCGTGCCATTGGCCACCCCCGGGATCATGCGCAAGGCTCCGAAATGGCTGTTTGATCCGCTGGGTCCACTTTCAATTCCTCCTTCTTACGCTTTGAACATCGCGCCGTGGATGCTGCGGTTCTGGCGGGCCAGTTGGCAGGATCGCTATGCTGCGGCCTTGTCTGCGCAGGCTGCTTTGATGGATCACGGCCGCGCGGCGCTGGAACGCCAGATCGCGGATGTCGATGGCGAAGCGCTGATGCAACGCGACGGCCAGTTGCAGGTGTTCGAGGGTGAAGCAGAATTCCGCGCCAGTCTGCCCACATGGGACAGGCGCAAGGATCACGGCATCCCCTTTGACCTGCTGGACAACCCCGACGCGATTGCGGAAATCCAGCCCGGGCTTGACCGACGATTTACCCATGCGGGTTTTACACCCACCTGGATGAACACGGTCGATCCGGCCAGCTGGACAAGACATTTGGCCACCCGGTTCACCGCCCGTGGCGGTCAGGTCGAAATCGCGACAATCAGCGCGCTCACACCCATGGATGCGGGCGTTCGCCTGACGACTTCGATCGGTGAAATTGATGCAAGACAGGTGATCGTGGCCGCCGGGGCGTGGTCTCATCACCTGGCGAAAACCCTGGGCGATCGCATCCCTCTGGAAACCGAGCGCGGGTACAACACGACCCTGCCCCAAGGGGCCTTTGACCTGCGCACCCATCTGACATTCGGTGGCCACGGATTTGTGGTGACGCGGATCAACGGCGGTGTGCGCATCGGTGGCGCGGTCGAGTTGGGCGGGTTGGAACTGCCGCCCAATTACAAACGCGCCGACGCGCTACTGGCAAAGGCCGGGCGCTTCATGCCTGGCCTGAATTTGGAAGGCGGCACGCAATGGATGGGCTTCCGGCCGTCGCTGCCCGACAGTTTGCCGCTGATCGACCGCTCGGCGCGTGCGCCACAGGTGTTTTACGCCTTCGGACATGGCCATCTGGGTTTGACGCAATCCGCAGGCACGGCGGAACTGGTCGCGGATCTGGTCACGGACACCAAGCCCGCGCTCGACATGAAGCCTTACGCATCCACACGCTTCTGATCAGGAGAACACCTCATGAAAATCACTGCACTGAACGTATATCGGGTGGATCTGCCGCTGAAGGAAGGCCGCTACAACTGGTCCAATGGCAACTATGTCGAAGTCTTCGACAGCACCGTTCTCGAGATCATCACGGATGAAGGTCTCAAGGGGTATGCCGAATGCTGCCCTCTGGGATCGGCTTATCTTCCGTCCTTTGCACTGGGCGTCAGGGCCGGGCTGGCGGAATTGTCGCCACATCTGATCGGGAAGGATCCGCTGAATATCGGCCAGATCAATCGCACCATGGATGGCGCCCTGCGTGGCCACCCTTATGCCAAGGCGCCTGTTGATATCGCCTGCTGGGATCTGCTGGGCAAGGCGACCGGACAACCCCTTTACACCCTGTTGGGCGGCGACGCGCAACAGGACGTGGTGCTGTATCGCGCGATCAGTCAGGAAGCACCGGACATCATGGCGCAAAAGATCGAAGGTTATGCGGCCGAAGGCTATACGAAGTTTCAACTGAAAGTGGGCGGCGACGCCAATGACGACATCGACCGCATTCACGCCACCCGCGCGGTTCTGAAAAAGACCGACCTGCTGGTGGCGGATGCCAACACTGGCTGGACCCGGCACGAGGCCGCGCGTGTCGTAGGCGCCATCGCGGGTATGGATGTCTATGTGGAACAACCCTGTTTGACTTATGAGGAATGCGTGTCGATCCGCCGGCGCACCGCGCTGCCCTTCGTGATGGATGAGGTCATCGACACGCCCAACACATTGGTCCGCGGCATTGCCGACGACGCCATGGACGTGATCAACCTGAAAATCTCAAAGGTAGGAGGTTTGAGCAAAGCAAGGCTGATGCGCGATCTTTGCGTCGCACATGGTATCCCGATGACCATCGAAGACACCTGGGGGGGCGATATCACCACCGCCGCCATCGCTCATCTGGCGCGGTCGACACCGTCCGGGTTCACGTTCTCGGCCACCGATTTCAATTCCTATGGTACCGTGGACATCGCCGAGGGCGCGCCAAAGCGAGTCAATGGCCGGATGACCGCAGCAGATCGCCCCGGTCTGGGCGTGACACCGATCTTCGACGCGCTGGGTGCCCCTGTCGCGCAATATAGCTGAGGTAAACATGCGCAGCAGCAAAACCGTACATGTGATCTCGGCCCATGCCGAAGGTGAGGTTGGGGATGTCATCGTCGGGGGTGTCGCCCCACCGCCGGGCGACACTCTCTGGGAACAGCGAAGCTTCATTGCGCGGGACCAGACCCTGCGCAACTTTGTTCTGAACGAACCACGCGGCGGTGTGTTCCGGCATGTCAACCTTCTGGTTCCGCCAAAACACCCCGAGGCGGACGCCGCCTGGATCATCATGGAACCCGAAGACACGCCGCCCATGTCGGGGTCCAACTCGATCTGTGTCTCAACCGTGTTGCTGGATGGCGGGATCATTCCAATGCACGAGCCGGAAACCCATATGGTGCTCGAGGCACCGGGCGGGTTGGTCCGGGTACGTGCGGAATGCCGCGATGGCAAGGCACAGCGCATCTTTGTCCAGAACCTGCCCAGTTTCGCCGACAAGCTGTCCGTCCCGCTTGAGGTATCCGGACTGGGCACGATCACGGTAGACACCGCTTATGGCGGCGACAGTTTCGTGGTCGTCGATGCGCAGGCGCTTGGGTTCGCAATCGTCGACCACGAGGCCCGCGACATTGCCCGGCTGGGGGTTAAGATCACAAACGCCGCCAATGAACAGCTTGGATTCTCGCATCCCGAGAACCCGGACTGGGATCATATATCGTTCTGCGCCTTTTGCGGCCCGTTGAATGAAACGGAAACCGGCCTGAGCAGCAAGTCCGCCGTGGCGATCCAGCCGGGTAAGGTCGACCGTTCGCCGACGGGCACCGCTGTATCCGCGCGCATGGCGCTGATGGCGGCCAAGGGGGTGATGAAACCCGGCCAGACCTTCGAGGCTGTCTCGATCATCGGATCGCGATTCACCGGGCGGATCATTGACACTGCGCAGGTCGGTGGCCGTGCGGCGATCGTTCCTGAAATCAGCGGTCGCGGTTGGATCACCGGAATTCATCAGCACATGTTGGACCCTGACGATCCATGGCCCGGTGGATATCGCCTGTCTGACACCTGGGGCGTTTGACGTCAGAAGGCACGGTTTTCGAAAACGGAAAAGTCTGAAGATACGCGGCCTCGTTGCGGTTTCATCATCAGATTCAGGCCTTTTTTCAAATCTCGGGCAGGGGTTGAACATGGGTCGAAATCCAAGTTCGGCTTGGAAAAGTCCGTGATTGCGGGTAATTGTATCCAAAAACCGTGGCGGGATATTGGAAATGGCAGGAAAACGCGCGATCACAAAACAAAGCCTACCGGACGTCATCGCAAATGATCTGCGTGAACGTATCCTCAGCGGCGAACTCGCCGAGGGTGAGACGATCCGGCAGGAAGCACTGGCCGAGGAATATGATGTCTCTCGCATGCCGATCCGCGAGGCGCTGAAGCGCCTGAATGCCGAAGGTCTGGTGCAATGGGCCAACAATCGCGGCGGCTCGGTGACCAAGCATTCCCTCGACGAAATCGGTGAAATTTTCGATCTTCGCATCCTGATCGAAGTCGATCTGTTCCGCCGGGCCATCCCGAATATGGGCCCAGGGGAATTTGCGCGTTGCGACGAAATCCTCAAGCAGATGGAAGCGTCGTATGATGAAAATGACGTCGGCAAGTGGGGGATATTGAACTATCAGTATCACTCGGCGCTTTATGCGGCGTCACAGCGGAAGCTGACCAACGAATTGCTGGACCGCGTCAACCTGCAATCGGATCGCTATGTCAGGATGCATCTGAGCGTGATGAAACAGCGCGAACCCGCAAAAAAGGAGCATCGTGATCTGTTGCGGCTGGCCCGGGAAGGCAATGTGGACAAAGCCTGCGAGGTCTTGGCCCAGCATATTCGCCGGACCAAGGAACAGCTTCTGGAAATGATCGCCTCGAAGCGCGGGACAGACGAACCCTAGGGCGGTCTTGCATGTCCTGTTATTTTGGATACATTATCCATTAATCTGGACATCCCGAAACACGAGGCCCAAATGACCTTTACCCCGCATGGCAAGCATCTGATCGCCGGCAACTGGCTTGCTGGTGACGATTTCTTTGCGTCACAACCCGCACATGGGCCATCGCATGGCTTTTCGAAAGGTCGCATTTCAGACGTCGACGCCGCTGCGCAGGCCGCGGAAGAGGCGTTTTGGAGTTATGGCTATTCCACTCGGGAAGAACGCGCCGCCTTTCTGAACGCCATTGCCGACGAGATCGAAGCGCGCGCCGATGCAATCACCGAGATCGGCACTCAGGAAACCGGCCTGCCCGAGGCTCGGCTGCAAGGTGAGCGGGGCCGCACGTCGGGGCAGCTGAGGCTGTTCGCAACGCATATCCTCAGCGGCGATTATCTGGACCGACGCCACGACAGCGCACTGCCGCACCGTACACCCCTGCCCCGGCCCGATCTGAAAATGATCCAGCGCCCGATCGGCCCGGTCGCGGTGTTCGGCGCATCAAATTTCCCGCTGGCATTTTCCACCGCCGGGGGGGACACCGCCGCCGCACTGGCTGCTGGCTGCCCGGTTGTCGTCAAAGGCCACGGCGCCCATCCGGGCACCGGCGAGATCATCGCCGAAGCCATCCTTGCGGCCATCCGCCGTTGCAACATTCATCCCGGCGTTTTCAGTCTGATCCAAGACGGCGGACCGGCTGTGGGTTCAGCCTTGGTGCAGCACCCTCTGATCAAGGCGGTCGGATTCACCGGATCGCTTGCGGGCGGTCGCGCCCTGTTCGACCTGTGCGCCGCGCGCCCCGAACCGATTCCGTTTTTTGGTGAGCTTGGATCGGTCAATCCCATGTTCATTTTGGATGCGGCACTGGCAAACCGGGGTGAAGATATCGCCAAAGGCTGGGCCGGCTCGCTTACGATGGGCGCTGGTCAGTTCTGCACCAACCCGGGCGTCGTCGTGATGCCAGCAGGTGAAGCAACGGACCGTTTCGCCGAGATCGCGCAGGCCGCATTGACCGAAGTTCCGGCGCAGACCATGCTGACCGACGGCATCGCCAAAGCCTATCGCAACGGTCAGGCCCGTGTTGCTGAAACCGCTGGCGTTCACGAGGTTCTGGCTTCGACATGCGATCAGCGCAATGCGACCCCTTTCCTTTACCGAACAAGCGCCGCAACCTGGCTGGCCAACACATCCCTCGCGGAAGAGGTGTTCGGCCCACTGGGCATCATCGTGACCGCCGAGACACCCGACGAAATGCACGACGTCGCACGCGGATTGCACGGGCAGCTGACCTGCACCCTGCATATGGACGAGGCCGACATGGGTATGGCGCGGTCCCTGCTGCCGATCCTTGAACGCAAAGCCGGGCGCGTGTTGGCCAATGGCTTCCCTACGGGGGTCGAGGTATGTGACAGCATGGTCCATGGCGGCCCCTACCCGGCTTCGACCAATTTCGGTGCCACATCCGTGGGCACATTGTCGATCCGACGTTTCTTGCGTCCTGTCTGCTATCAGAATCTACCGGATGCATTGCTGCCGGAACACTTCTTATAGGGAAATCAGTCGACACCCGCCGATACCCTGAAAGCACGACGCGCAGCAGGGTGTCGGCGGTTGCAACTGCGCAGTGTCAGGGGCATGAGGCACACGCCCCTGGATTCAATTGCACAGTTTCATTTGGGTAACAGTGCTTTTGTTCATTCGGTTCAGGGCAACAATCCCGGCCCGATCCGTTGGCACTTTGGTGAACTACCTGTATGAAATGACCCGTGTTGCCCAGTAGCAAAACCAATTCGCCACGACCCATGAGATGATCGCCCCATTCGAGATCAATTTCCTCGCTGCATGCACCTCTCTTTTCATATCTCAAGAAAGGTAAACCTGATGGCTAACCCTCTGTATGACGGCCTGTTCGGCATCCACGCCGGCAAAGGCACACCTTTTTTGCAGCTGCTGGACGGGACAACGATCTCTCACCAGGATTTCCTCGGCAAAGCGGCGCAGATTGCGCATGTGGCCAGGCATCTGGGCCTGAACCCCGGTGACCGCGTTGCGGCGCAGGTTGAAAAAAACCCCGAGGCGCTGGCGCTTTATGCTGCCTGCGCCCAGGCCGGTCTGGTGTTCCTGCCGCTGAATACCGCCTACACGGTCGATGAATTGACCTATTTCATCGAAAACAGCGGGGCCTCGCTGATTATCTGCGACACCGAAAGAGAAGGAAAACTCACCCCTGTCGGCGCGCAGCTGGGCGCCCGGGTAGAGACGCTGAACGCGGATGGCACCGGGTCTCTGACAGATTTGGCCGCGACCATGCCGACACGTTTCGAAACCGTCGCCCGCGATGGCGAGGATCTGGCAGCATTCCTTTACACGTCGGGAACCACAGGCCGGTCCAAGGGCGCCATGCTGACCCAGAACAATCTGCTGTCGAACGCACGGACACTGGTCAAGGAATGGCGCTTCACCTCGCAGGATGTGCTGCTGCATGCCCTGCCGATCTTTCACACGCACGGGCTGTTCGTCGCGACCAATATCATGCTGGCCGCAGGTGGATGCATGATCTGGCTGCCCAAATTCGATCTGGACCAGATCATCGACAAATTGCCCTGTGCCACGTCGATGATGGGCGTCCCAACCTTCTATACGCGCCTGTTGGACGACCCGCGATTTACCAGGGAACTGGCCACCCATATGCGCCTGTTCGTTTCCGGATCGGCACCACTGCGGGCGGAAACCCATGTGCAGTTCGAAGAACGAACGGGTCATCGCATCCTTGAACGCTATGGCATGACTGAAACCAACATGAACACGTCAAACCCATATGACGGCGAGCGGCGCGCCGGAACGGTCGGGCACCCACTGCCCGGGGTCGAACTGAAGATCTGTGATTCAGACGGCAATACCCTGCCTGCGGGCGAGATCGGCATAATTGAAGTGCGCGGGCCCAACGTCTTCAAAGGGTATTGGCAGATGCCTGAAAAAACCGCTGCCGAACTGCGCGACAACGGCTTTTTTATCACCGGTGATCTGGGCCGCATCGACGAGGATGGGTACGTCCATATCGTTGGTCGCAACAAGGATCTGATCATTTCGGGCGGCTACAACATCTACCCAAAAGAGATCGAGATGGTTCTCGATGATCAACCCGGTGTTCTGGAAAGCGCCGTGATCGGCGTGCCACATCCCGATTTCGGTGAAACGGTTGTTGGTGTCATCGTGGCAGAGCCCGGCCAGACCCCTGATCCGGTGGCGATAACGGGCGCGGTCCGCGAAGGTCTGGCCCGGTTCAAGCATCCGCGCAAGCTTATCGTTCTGGATGAACTGCCCCGCAACACGATGGGTAAGGTTCAAAAGAACATTCTGCGTGAGCGATACAAAGATCTCTTCATGACCGTGTGAGCGAGTCTCGGCAAAGCGGGGATCAGCGGATGCACCCCCTGAAAAGAAAATCAGGCGAGGGTGTCCCCGCCTGATTTGTTACATGATTCAGGCAACCAGATCGAACCGGTCGTTGTTCATGATCTTGGTCCATGCCGCCACAAAGTCGCGCACGAACTTCTCGGCATTGTCGTCCTGAGCGTAGACCTCAGCATAGCTGCGCAGGATCGAGTTCGATCCGAAGACCAGATCAGCGCTGGTTGCGGTGAACTTGACCTCACCCGAGGCGCGGTCGCGCAGTTCATAGGTGCCTCCGTCAACCGGATGCCAGCTCAGCGACATATCCGTCAGGTTGACGAAAAAGTCGGTTGTCAGCTGGCCCACCCGGTCGGTGAAGACGCCATGCGGCGATCCGCCATGGTTGGCACCCAGCACACGCAGACCACCGACCAGAACGGTCATCTCGGCCGCGGTCAGACCCAGCAGTTGCGCGCGATCCAGCATCATCGCCTCTGGCGAGACCGCGTATTCCTTCAGCTGCCAGTTGCGGAACCCGTCCGCCAGCGGCTCAAGTACCGAGAAGCTGTCCACATCGGTCTGCTCGATCGACGCGTCGCCGCGACCGGCCGAGAACGGAACCGCCACGTCAAAGCCTGCGGCCTTGATCGCCTGCTCCAGCCCGACATTGCCCGCCAGAACGATCACGTCGGCAATCGAGGCACCGGTTTCCGCCGCGATCGGCTCCAGCACACCCAGCACTTTCGCCAGACGTTCGGGTTCGTTGCCTGCCCAGTCCTTTTGCGGCGCCAGTCGGATGCGCGCGCCATTTGCGCCGCCGCGCTTGTCCGACCCGCGGAAGGTTCGGGCACTGTCCCAGGCGGTGGTGATCATCTCGGCGATGGTCAGGCCGCTGTCTGCGATCTTGGCCTTGACGGCATCTATGTCGTAATCTGTCGAACCGGCCGGGATCGGATCCTGCCAGATCAGATCTTCCGACGGCACGTCCGGGCCATAATAGTTGACGCGCGGACCCATGTCGCGGTGAGTCAACTTGAACCAGGCACGTGCAAATGTATCGGCAAAATAGTCCGGATCCGCCATGAATTTCTGACAGATCGCGTTATAGGTCGGGTCGACCTTCATCGCCATATCCGCATCAGTCATCATCGGCATGCGACGAACAGAGGGGTCGGTCGGGTCGACCGGCTTTTCGTCTTCGGGCATATCGACGGGCTGCCACTGATGGGCACCTGCGGGTGATTTGCCCAGTTCCCACTCGTAGCCGAACAGATAGTCGAAATAGCCCATGTCAAATTTCAACGGCTCTTTCGTCCACGCCCCTTCGATCCCCGAGGTAAAGGCGTTGGCCGCTTTACCGTACTGATCAGGGTTTTCCCATCCCAGACCCTGGCTGGACACCGGGCAGGCTTCGGGTTCGGCGCCGATATTGTCGCCGGGCATCGCACCATGGGCTTTGCCGACGGTATGGCCCCCGCAGGTCAATGCCGCGGTCTCTTCGTCATTCATCGCCATACGCGCAAAGGTTTCACGGATATGCATCGCGGTTTTGGCCGGATCCGGATTGCCGTTCACGCCTTCGGGGTTCACATAGATCAGTCCCATATGCACCGCACCCAGAGGGTTTTCCAGCGTGCCGGGGGTTTCCAGATCGCCATAGCGGTTCTCGGACGGGGCCAGCCACTGGTTTTCAGAACCCCAGTAAACATCTTTCTCGGGGCCCCAGATGTCTTCGCGACCAAAGCCGAAACCAAAGGTCTTCAATCCCATGGATTCATACGCCACCGTGCCCGACAGAACGATCAGATCGGCCCAGGACAGCGCGTTGCCGTATTTCTTTTTCACCGGCCACAGCAGACGGCGGGCTTTGTCCAGGCTTGCATTGTCCGGCCATGAATTCAGCGGCGCGAACCGGATGTTGCCCGAACCGGCGCCACCTCGACCATCCCCCAGACGGTAAGACCCCGCCGAGTGCCACGCCAGACGGATCATCAGCCCGCCATAGTGACCCCAGTCAGCCGGCCACCAGTCCTGGCTGTCGGTCAGCAACGCCTCGACATCGGCACGAACCGCCTTGAAGTCCAGCCCCTTGACCGCTTCTCGGTGATCGTAATCCGCATCCATCGGGTTGGTGCGCGTGTCGTGCTGGCTCAGAATGTCCAGGTTCAGCGCATCCGGCCACCACTTGGTGACGGAATTGCCCGTTCCAGTATTGCCGCCATGCATGACAGGGCAGCCGCCGGATTGGTGATTGTGGGGGGTACCGTCCATTGTAAATCTCCTGAGTATTTACCTAGGGGTTCAGATATCTTGACTCGTACCCCACGGCTTCGATAATTGGAAATTTGTAATTACTATCGTTGTGATTAATTTTTCATATGAAGGCACTCACCCTCAAACATCTGCGCTATTTCGAGGCGCTCGCCACGCACGGCCACTTTGGCAAGGCTGCCGCGGCCAGTGCGATTTCGCAGCCCGCGCTTTCCATACAAATCAAAGAGCTGGAGGCAATCATGGGGGGGCCGCTGGTCGAACGCGCGGCCCGGCAAACCCGCCTGACAGCACTTGGCGAAGACGTGCTGAAACATGGCCGCGAAATCCTGACCCGGGTCGAGGATCTGGGGAAATTGGTGCAATCTCCCTCGGGCCCCCTGTCCGGCCGCATCAGAATCGGGGTCATTCCCACGGTCGCGCCCTATCTGCTGCCCTCGATCATCAAAGCTCTGTCGCAGCGTTTCCCACAACTGACCATCGAGCCCAAGGAAACGATTACCAAGACGTTGATCGGTGAAATACTGGATTCGAAACTGGATTTCGGTGTCGTTGCCCTGCCCGTCTCGGAACCCAACCTCCGAGAGTTCTCGCTGTTCAACGAAGATTTTCTGCTGGTTCGCCCGGCGCAGGATGCCAACCTGCCGATGCCAAGTTCCTCGCAGCTCAGAACCATGCGCCTGCTGTTGCTGGAAGAGGGGCATTGCTTCAGGGATCAGGCCCTGTCCTTCTGTTCAATCCGCAACATCGAACCGCAGCACATCATGGAGGGCAGTTCGCTTTCCACACTGGTTCAGATGGTGGGCGCCGGCATCGGTGTGACCCTGATACCGGAAATGGCGGTCGGGCTGGAAACCCGATCCGCGGATGTGTCCATTGCCCGGTTTCAGGACACGCCGCCGACACGGACGATTGGTCTGATCTGGCGAAAGACCAACCCGCTCAGCGAAAACCTGTTGAAGATCGGCGCGATCATCCGCAAAACAGCCGAAGAAAACACGTGGGGCGTGAAACCGCCACAGCCCGCGACAACAGGCTGACCCGCCCGAAACGATGTTCCTCGGCACGGGGGCCAGACCCGGTGCAACCCGTCAGTCGTCACCGGTGTAATAGCCGATCACATCATTCTCGGTCGTTGCACCCAACCCGTTCAGCAACCGGTTTGAATAGTTGAAATAGGCGCAGACCTGATTGACCTCCAGGATCTCGCCATCCTCACAGCCAGCAATCTTGAGCGCTTCGAAGTCGGACTTGACCATTTTGCCAACATCCGTCGTCAGCTTGGCGGCATAGCGCAGCAGCGCCAGTTCCTTGCCCTCGAATTCATCCTCGGGCCGATGCGCCTTGAGCGCGACGAAAATCCGGTCGCTGCGCGGCTGATCCTTCAGCAGGTTGCGCACGTTCATGAAGTGATGGGTCAGTGAATAGGTGCAATCGTTCAGGATCGAAGTATAGCTGGCGACAACTTCGAGGAACCAGAATGGCAACTGGTTGTCATCGGAATGCAGGACCGAACGGTACAGCGTCACATGCCCGTTCATCGTTTCGGGCCGCAATGAATGCACACGCATGACCGTGTCCACGGTGCCATGAGGGGTGCGGGCCTTGTCCAGCAGCTCTTTCAGGCGGCCCTCGGCCTTGTCGTCCGAGACCATCTCGATCCAAGCGCTCATTGCTGTGTCTCCTGTCTTGTTCGGGCTCAGCTTATGGACAAAGCCCACAGGCATGTCAGTTAATTTTTTTCTTAAGGTGAAATTTTTTCTGGATCACGGAAACGTGAAAGATGTAAAATACCAGCGCGGGGGATTTTGTTGAGGATCAACGCGAATGCACAGTCCAGAGCTTATGGCGGGTGCCGAAAACCTGTTGTTCAGATGCGGCGGCCTGACGGCGGGCGACCAGTTGCTTGTGGTCTGCGAAGATGCGGCTAACGGGTATTATGATGCCGAGATCACCGAGGCTATCGTAGACTGCGCACGACAGAATCGGATCAAGACCGCAGTTCGAACCCTCGCATTCGATCCCATGGGTTCATCGCTGCCAGCGGATCTGAAAACGGCGATGGAAGCGGCGGATCGCACCTTGTTTCTGTCCCGCACCGGCGATCAGATTCGTTTCGACGCGGGAATGAGGGACGTTCGGCCCATCATGTCATATGCGCTGGACACCGGAATGCTGGCCTCGGGTTTCGGGCGCGCCAACTACACCGGGTTCGTTGAACTGAAAAACGCGGTCAACCGGCTGCTGGCCAGTGCCGGGCACATCCACGTAACCTGCCCACTGGGCACCGACTTCGCGGGCCCCGGCGCCGCCTTCCCCCCAGCAGGTGCCGCGGATGTCAGCGTGGCGCGTTTTCCGATGTCGGTCTTTGCCCCGGTTCCCGCGCAGGGGTTTTCCGGAGTACTGGTTCAGGACGGGTTTCTGGTCGGCACCGGTTCGAAATTCTACGAACCATACGGCTGTGACCTGCGCGAACCGCTGACCATACGGTTCGAAAACAACCGCCTGACCGGCTTTGACGGCCATTCCATGGATGTGCATTGCGCGCAGATGCATTACGAAAAAGTCGGAAAGATGTTCGACCTTGATCCCCTGACCATGCATTCCTGGCACGCAGGCATCCACCCGGGCTGCGCCTACACGACCCCGGCGCGAAGCAATTTTGAACGTTGGAGCGGGTCGGCCTTTGGCAATCCACGCCTGCTGCACTTTCACACATGTGGGCATTATGCGCCGGGTGAGATTTCGCTGAACGTGCTGGACCCGACGATCCGCGTGGATGGTGTTTCGATCTGGGATGCCGGTGTTCTCCGGGCCGATCTGTTGCCCGGTGGGGCTGAAATTCTCGACCGGTATCCCTGCATCAAAGCGGTTTTCGACGCCCCGGCCCGACACGTGGGCCAGGGCGCGAACGGGCGCTTGTCGGCCTGATGATCAGCCGGCCTGCTGCGCGATCAGCTTTGCAACCCGTGCGCGGAACCGCATCGCGCCTGCGTCCAGCCCGAGGTTGATATAGCCGGTCTTGCGCCGCGCCATGCCGGTTTGAACGTGTTCCAGAACCTCTTTGTCCTCGTTGAAGGCCATGACCGCGCCTTCGAACATGCGCTGCGACATGGCTGTGTCATCCGCGTGCATGTTGCGGTGCTGGAACCAGAAATACCGCGATGTTTCCGCATCGACCGGTGTGATGAAGTTGTACGAAATATTGACAAAGGCATTGGGCGACATCGGCCGATCCGCCCCGCCTTCTCCGGCCGGAGTGTAAATGGACATGTTGATCGCAGTGGACGGCAGACGGCATTCGTAATGCTGCTTGCGGTCGCAGCTTGGCCCAAACGGCAGTATCGGTGCATAGTAGGGCGGCGCGGGTTCATCCGCGATCCAGCGCGAAACAATGACGCCGGTTTCGGTTTCTTCAAGATCCAGCGGGCGGTTGTCGGTTCCCGCCCCGGCAAACGAGGTCAGATGCACCCAGGCCACATGGCTTGGATCCAGCAGGTTGTCGATAATGTAAAGGTAATGGCACGCCATCTCCATCGCCCCGGTCCGGGTCTTGCCCCAGGACGGGTTGTCGAAATTGGGGATGTCGATGATATCGTCTGTGCTGGCTTTGTCCGGGTCCCCCATCCACAGCCAAAGAAACCCCCAGCGGTCTTCGGCCGGGTATGCATGCACGGCGGCGCGGCGCGGAGGATTGTCCAGCTGTGTCGGGGCGCTGACACATTCACCGCCGCAGCCGAATGTCAGACCGTGATAGCCGCAAACCACATGATCCCCTTCGATCGTGCCCCGAGACAGCGGCAGCTTTCTATGCGGGCAAGCATCCTCCAACGCGATCGCTTTGCCCGCTGTGTCACGATAGATCACGATCTCATCGCCCAGCATTCGCACGGCGCTCAGGCTGCGGCCAAAATCCTCGGACCGTCCGGCGACGTACCAGCTGTTGCGAATAAACCCCTCTGCTCCGGCCAGATCAGGACGCATGTTTCTTACTCCGAAAACTCGTCAAAAGCCTTGAGCGCCTTGGCGCTGTAGGCATAGGACGGCCCGCCGCCCATATAGGTGGCCATGGCCAACGCCTCGCACATCTGAGCGCGGGTTGCGCCCAACCGAACCAGCGCACGCACGTGGAATCCGATGCAACTGTCGCAGCGGGTCGCGATCGCAATGCCGAGCGCCATGAACTCTTTGGTTTTCTCGCTCAGCGCCCCGTCAGTCTTGGCCGCCTTGCCCATGATGCCAAAGCCGCGCACGGTTTCCGGCACTTCTTTCGAGAAGGTTCCGATATTGGCCTCGGTCTCGGCCATGAAGTCTTTCCAGTTCATTTCTTTACTCCTTATCCGCGCTCGTCCGCGCCCATGCGACGCTCCAGCCAGCGCACCCCGGCCGAGATGATCAAAACCAGGATCAGGTATTCGAAAATCAGCAGGGTATAGATTTCCAGCGGGCGGTATTCTGTCACCACCAGTTCATTCGCGCGGCGGGTCAGTTCCTGCATCCCGATGACGCTGGCAAAGGCGCTCATCTTGACGATGTAGATGAACTGGTTTGCCAAAGGCGGCAGAATGCGCCGGATCGCCTGCGGCAGGATCACATAGCGCATGGTCTGCACATAGTTCAGCCCGATGGTCTGCGCTGCCTCGCGCTGACCACGCGCAATGGATTGAATGCCTGCGCGATAGATCTCGGCCGTAAAGGCGCTGTCTGAAATCGCCAACGTTATGATCGCCCCCCAGAAGGGATCGATGGGGATGTTCAGACCCATCGACTGAAACACGATGGGCAAGCCGTAAAACACCCAGAACAGCATCGGCAACAGGGGTATGGCGCGAATGAACTCCACGTAAACCCGGTTCACAAACCGCCAGCTACGTTTTTCGGACAATCCCGGCAGGGCGACCAGCAATCCGATGACGATCGACAGAACGGCGGCGATCAGGGAAATCTGGATCGTCGCGCCCATCCCCGAGATCAGGAATTTCACATTGGTCCAACCCGAGGCCGTCGTCGGATCGATAACGTACCAGCCCCAGGTCTGCGACGACGAACAGCCTGCCAGAAGAAGCAGAGGCAATATGAGAAGAAGTTTTTTCATCGGCCCCTCTCAGTGTTGCAGGATCTGGGACAGGAATTTGCGACACCGATCGGACTGAGGATTGGTGAAGAAATGTTCGGGGTTGCCTTCTTCGACGATTTCACCGGCATCCATGAAGATCATCTTGTCGGCCACCTTTCGGGCAAACCCCATCTCATGCGTGACAACCACCATGGTCATCCCCTCATTGGCCAACTCGACCATCACGTCCAACACTTCCGAAATCATCTCGGGGTCCAGTGCCGAGGTCGGCTCGTCAAACAGCAGCACACGCGGCTCCATGCACAGCGACCGGGCGATGGCGACGCGTTGCTGCTGACCACCCGACAACTGAATGGGCTTTTTGTCGGCCTGATCTGGAATGTGCACCCGGTCCAGATAGTGGCGCGCTTTTTCCTCTGCCTCTTTGCGGCCGAGACCCCGCGCCTTGATCGGGCCCAAAGTCAGGTTTTCCAATACGGTCAGATGCGGGAACAGGTTGAACTGCTGGAACACCATTCCAACCTCGGACCGGATCCTGGCCACGGATTTCTCGTCATCCGTCAACTCGATCCCATCTACGCGGATGGTGCCTTTCTGATGTTTTTCCAACTGGTTGGTACATCGCACAACGGTGGATTTTCCTGACCCGGAAGGCCCGCATATCACCACCTTTTCGCCGCTGTTGACCGTCAGATTGATGTCCTTGAGAACGTGAAACGTGTCGAACCACTTGTTCACGCCCACAAGTTCGATTGCGGCGTCTGGCATAAGATGAACTGCCCCTGTTTTAGTCCCAGTATAATATTTTCTTGAGGTTATCTTTCCCTTTGGGCTTAAATCAATGAAGAATACGGCCACAAGGTCGAAACGCCACCAACGGGAGAAACCGATGAACACTTTTTGGAAAGCTGCGGCAGCCGCTGCGCTTGGACTTGTCTTGTCAGGCGCTGCGCAGGCGCAATCTGCACTGAACGAGGTGCTGGATTCCGGCGTGCTCAAGGTGGGCACCACGGGCGATTGGAATCCCATGTCGCTGCGCGACCCTGCAACCAACAGCTACAAAGGGTACGACATCGACATCATGAACGAGCTGGCCGCCGATCTGGGGGTCGAGGTCGAATATGTCCCCACCGACTGGAAAACACTGGTCAACGGTGTGGTGGCAGGCAAGTATCACCTGACCGGATCGGCATCGATTTCGCCGCCGCGCATGAAGGTCGCAGGTTTTTCCGACAGCTATATTTCGGTGGAACTCTTCCCCTATACGACCAAGGACAAGGCCGACAAGTTCGACGGTTATGACTCGATCAACCAACCCGGAGTAAAAGTCGCGACCACCCTGGGCACAACATTCGAAAAGCGCGTCCGCGAATGGTTCCCGAACGCAGAAATCAAGGTGGTCGAGGCCCCGGCCCGCGGTTTTCAGGAAGTAATCGCAGGACGCGCGGATGTCTTCATTACGTCGAACATCGAAGGTTCGACCCTCGAGGCGAAATTTCCGGTGGTACGCGTGAAGAATGCAGGCCCGCGTTCGCCGTCACCCATCGCGATGATCCTGCCACAGGCCGATCAGGTGTGGATCAACTATGTAAACAACTGGATCGAAGTCAAAAAGGCGCAAGGGTTCTTCGAGGAAAATCGCAAGAAATGGGGTCTCTGACTCTTCTCGGATCACCTTGATTCCCAAACGCCCGGCCCGGTCGCCGGGCGTTTTTCAATTGTCGCCCGACACGGCCTTGGCAACCACGGTGACAAAGCTGACCGTATCAGTTTTCAACTCCAACGGCCCATGAGTGGCGTTTGAATCAAAACTCAGACTGTCGCCCGGCCGCATGTGATAAGCGGCTTCACCGCAGCCATAGACCATCTCGCCGGCGGTGACGTGGATGAATTCGACACCCTGATGTTGGTAAAGCGGGCGTTCGTCCAACGGACCTTCCAATGTAACGCTGAAACTCTCGAAACTGACATGTTTCGCTTCCGCCCGACCGATCAGCTTGTAACTGTGCCCGAAACCGGTGCCCAACCGTTGCACGGTTACACCTTCGCCCGCAGCCACAAATGATACATCCGTGCGTTCGACCGTGCCGGCGAAGAAGTTGATCAACGGAACGCCGATTCCGCCGGCCAGGGCCTCAAGCGTCGCCAGTGAAGCAGACACCTGACCGCGCTCGATCTTGGAAATCATCGCCGTGGACACGCCGGACCGCTGAGACAATTCGGCCAGAGTCAACCCGGCCAGCGCGCGATGCGTTTTCACCGCGGACCCGACTAGGTGATCCAGCGGCGATTTTTCGGCGGAAAGCACAGGTGAATCTTCCATTTGCGAAGCCTATCGACACGTATGAAAAAGGCAAAAGAAATGTCACCGGACCATTGGCACCAGTTCGGCGGCAAACTCTCAGCGTCCGTTCAGGATGTCTCCTATAAGATCATTCAACTTTACCAACCCGTTGCGCAGATGATCTTCGGGCAGGGCCGAGCTGAACCGAAAATGGTTCTCGACCCCGAACCGCGACCCCGGAATGACCAGCACGTCTTTTTCGCGCAACAGGCGCATGCTGAACGCCTCGGATGCGATCGGTAGATTGAACCGCACGAACGACATGGCCGACGCCTGAGGTGGTACAACTGAAAACACCCCCTGATGCCGCGCCAGTTCTTCCGTCAGAACGTCGAAACCCGTGCGGATCAGACGGCGCGCGCGGGCTTTCAACTTGGACCGTGCCGGTTCGGCAAGCGCCTTGTCCGCCAGTTCCATCGACAACATGGATGCCGCGATCGAGGCATATTCGTGCCGCCGCCAGCAGTGCTGAATGATGTCTTCGGGCCCAACCAGCCATCCCAGCCTCAGCCCCGGAAGCCCATAGGCCTTGGACATGGAGTTCACCACAAGAACCCTGTCCGTACTTCCCCAGAACGAAGGCGTTTCGGTATCACCTTCGCGCTCGGTTCCGGCATATACCTCGTCCGAAACGATCCAGGCACCAACGCGCTCGGCAGCCGACACGATGCGGGCGCGGTCCGCTTCGGTCAGAATACGGCCCGTTGGATTGTTTGGGTTCACTACATGGATGATGCGGGTTCTGTCATCGACCGCCCGCTCAAGCGCCTCTGCGTCTATGCCCCACCCTGCGGATTCGATCAGATCGACCCAACGCACTTCGTTGCCCAGATTGGCGGCGTTTCCTGAAATCTGTTCATAGGTCGGTCGGAAACACACAACATTGTCGCCGGGCTCCAACAAGGTGTTGGCCACCAGCGTGTTCGCTTCGGTTGCCCCGACCGTGACCAATACCCCATCTGCCGAGGCCCCCGGATACAAGCCTGCGATGGTGTTGCGCAGGGATTGCTTTCCATTGACTTGCGGATAGTCGATCATCGTTGTCAGCAGAGCGTCGAGATCAATCCCAGCCAGCTCTACCAATCCCTGCAACGACATGGGATGAACGCCGCTTTCCGAGAAATTGAAGGCCACCCCGTGTTCCGTTTCGGACAGGAACTGTTCGACCCGAAATGGTTGAAAATTTCGGTTGATCATGATGCATCCTT
This sequence comes from Ruegeria sp. THAF33, assembly GCF_009363615.1. NCBI lineage: Bacteria > Pseudomonadati > Pseudomonadota > Alphaproteobacteria > Rhodobacterales > Roseobacteraceae > Ruegeria > Ruegeria sp. THAF33. The sequence continues at coordinate 809,907 of NZ_CP045385.1, forward strand.
TGCTCGGCCGTGCTGCGCACCTGACAGCCTCAATCGGCTGCGTTTACATGAACCGTTCTGATACTGGGATCGACGCGGCTGTAGGCGGCCAGCAATCGTGCCGTCCATTTCTGTGCAATGTAATCCGCCATGAACCGCGAGGGTGCAACCAGAATGACGCGTCCCCCTGCCCTTTCCGACTCGGACAGATGCTGGAACCAACTCGCCCACAGCTCGGGATCGCGGCCGTAAAGGATTGACTGCACCTGCGACCAGACATCCTCGGGCTTGGCTTCGGGAGTGTTGATTTCAGGCCCCGGGGATTTTGCCGCGAAAGGCACGACATTTGTTACGGGCTCGGAATCCTCGCTCATCCGGGCCTGGAAATCGGAGCCTATGATCGGCCAGACCTCCTGCGTATCGATCATGATCTGTTTGAGGTCGATTTCATAGACCGCGACCCGGCCCCGTGCAGCAGGCCGTTTGACCGTTACCCAACCTAATGCGCGAAATCTGGCCATTTCGCGCTTTACAGTCCTTTCGTTCACTGACCAAAGGCGCGAAATTTCTTCGCGCCCAATCGATAATTCGTTGTTTCGCCAGTTATATCGTGTCGTAATCAATGAGATGACACGCAGTACGCTGCGTTGCCGATGCTTGTCGCCTGACAACGCATATATGGTGAGCGCAGAAAGTATATCATATTTCAAGGCCGCCGCATTTCGCCCGACCGGTTTAGCCAGCTGCATACCCGTTCTCACCGCTCTGTCTGCCTCAGACGGGTGTGTCCCGCCGATCTCGCGTTGTTTGCCAACGCTTTTCATCATCTTGGCCTAATTAGCGTCCAAAGCTTCGATTCTGTCAAGAAGAGTCTGAAACAGGTCAGAAAATTGCGCCAATCCAGATCAAAAAATAAAAGAAATCTGGTGAAGTATTGGTGAAGGGGGACGTTCAGGATGACCCCTTATTGGCTTGTTATGTCCCCCCATATATCGCCGGTCCAGTAAGAATGCCCCCCAAATACGGTTGAGGGCGTGTTGCGAATCGTCACCCTTCAACTTCTGCGCTGCCGAATCGGCGATGGCCTTGCAGGGCCTTGTTTTCTTACCCGTGGGTAAGATTTGAGTTTCATCATATTTTCTTTTGCGTAAAGCGCAAATCGGGCGTAAATAAGAAACGAACAGAAATTTACGTTCCAAGCAAAGAGACATGAGGC